>JALWRB010000232.1 GCA_027077875.1 Candidatus Heimdallarchaeota archaeon | reverse complement strand
ATTTAAGTCCCAAGGGGCTGACTACGATAACCCGAAGAAATCAGATTGTGAGAAAGTCTTGGCTGCTCTCTACCGCAAGGCAAGGGCGATGGGGACACCGCAGGATATCGCGGATCATCACGTGGCCCAACTGAAGAAGCTTGTCAAGATGTGCCCTGAATGATCCCCTTTTCCTGCTGTGTCCTGAATGATCCCCTTTTCCTGCTGTGTCCTGAATGATCCCCTTTTCCTGCTGTGCATTTCGGATATCTTAGGACGGATCCAGTAGAAGATACGGGCAATTTTCCCCCCAACTAGTTAGCAAATAATGGGTTATCCAACAATGCATTCCACAAACTGCCAAGGTTCTGTGAGTATGGTGGGTGTTTCAGCACTACCCATCCAAGCTGAGAATTAAGTATAGTTTATATATATATATGACAAATGATATACCGTTTATGGTTAAATTTCTCAAGAGGACTTAACATGAAGCGATACACACCCCTATTACTACTGCTTGGTATTCTGATTGTGGGCTCGGTCAACACATCGCTTGGATCTTCACTCGGTTCAAATGCAGTGTCTGACTGGACTTTCTACTCCAATTCCTGGATCACATCAGATACAGATTCCGATGGCTACAACGACCAGATCTCCTATGAGTTCTGGGTAGACTCATCCATCACCGACAACCTCACTGTTCTATTTGAGGTCTTTGACATGTCTAATACTTCGGTCTACTCGAACACACAGATGATCTACGCCACTGCCAACGGGACATTCTACTACAGTGACAGTTGGATAACTACAATGAGTGAATCATTCTATCTTGAGATCAGTGTATGGGACAGCACGGTGACGGTCTTCTCAGACAAGACTCCTATTTTTGCACTCTACGCTCCGCTATCCTCTATCACTGCTATCTCTGATGCATACAGTATCGATACCGGTGTGGACACTCTCCCCGACACGATTGTGATGAGTGGTGAGTTATCATGGAATGCCTACGACATCAGCTCTGTCTCGTCATTCAGCATATTGTTCGATGTTTACTACGAGAACGTGACTCTGATGTACTCTAACTCATCGACGTACTACCCGACGTCCTCTACCGATACCTTCTCTGCAACATTTGATTACTCCGTTCCCTACTCGGGAGACTACTCGGTAAGGGTTCAGATGTTAGAGAATAATGTCACTGTCCTCCATGATCAGTTCTATCTGGTCAGTGGTATGGCCCGTGAGGAAGGTACATACGACTTCTTAGTAGAGATGAACTACTACACCTATATGAACATCTCCACAGATGATACGTTTTATGTCTATTTCAGCTATTTCTACAACATGTCAATAGACCTCCTTGTGGAGACCTATCTAGATTTCTACTCCATCGACACCACTGGTTATGTCTATGCCATGAACTCGGAGTACTCAAACTTCTGGGCCAGTGGTGCCCCAGGTTATACCTACTACGATTTCGCATGGACTGCCCCCCAAGATGGTAAATTCATGGTTGAGGCAAGTATCTACGTCGATGGGGTCTATGTCGACGGTTTCGAGTACAAATGGACTGCTGGTGGCCACTTAAAGAGCCTTGACTTCAGCTATTGGTACGATATTTACGACAGTGATGGTGATGCGAATAATGACTCTATAGACGTCAACTTATCATTCTCTTGGAATGAAAGTTTTCCCCCGCAGGACGTCTTTGGCTGGGTAGACTTGTATTATGTCACATCTGACGGGACGCTCTTCTTCATGGACAGTGCTTACTTCAGTTTCTATGCCTCTGGGACTTCAATCCAGTACTTCGGTTACACCTTCAATGTTATCTATGCTGGTGACTATGAGGTACATCTTGAGTATGGTACCTTTAACGAGTCCTCTGGGGTTACTGTAATTTCTGCCCCTGATCTCTTCGGTGATCCTCTACCCTTATGGGATGTCATCTTCGAGCACTCGACGTACAACTATGATGGAGTAGGTGGAGATGAGCGAGTGGAGTTCTCCCTACAGATTAGGAACTATAATATCACCGAGTTTTCAGGTGAAGGTAATGTGACCATCTCCCGTATTGACCCCGTAAAAGGGCCTGAGATTGTGTACTCTGCCTCGTTCCCAATTTTACTCTATGCTTACAATTTCTTCTTTTTTAACGACTTCTTCGATGCCCCACAGGCAGGTGATTACTTTGTTTCTGCCGAGGGCTTGATCGGGGGTGAGCCATTCAGCACAAACTTCACAGTGTACCTTGAGGCAAGAAGTGGTGACTACGTGAATGTAGACTACAAAGCCGTCGGAATGGACTGGGACAACAACGGTCTTATGGACTACATCGATGCGGAGGCCTACATTGAGTGGGATTATAACACGAACCCACGAGTTGAGCTACAATTTTCACTGTACAAGGTCGAGGCTGACGGTCAGGAGGTCTGGATCGAGGATCTGTACAATGACAACGATGGGACTCCAGATAATTCGATTGGACTCTATGGTCAATTCTACATTCAGGAAGAAGGGAATTACACCGTGTACTTCTCCGCTATTGTCGACGGATCAACAAGAGCAGTAGATACTTTCTATTTCTACTTCATGGAGGTATACACCGGTCCTATCCTTTGGTATGCACAGGACGCTTACCCGACTGATGAGGATGGATTCCCCGGTGATGACTCGATCTTCTTTTGGCTGGAGTACAATTACAATGAGGGGAGTAGCTACGACTACACCGAGATGGAGCTCTACATAGAGTTCAACCTCTACAAAATGACCAACGGTCAGTGGACGTATGTCGATTCACAGTCATTCTCCGTCATTCTAAATGGGACTGTGACCGACCGGGTCAGTGGGTCCTTTAATCTTCCATACAGCGGAGACTACGCCATCGAGATGCGGTCCAAGACATTAATCGGCTTTGACTTTTACCACTTCCAGGAGTTCCGTAATCTCAATGCCTTCCAGAAGGACAGCCCCTCCGACGGCACCACCGACGACACAACTCCGTCAAACGAGAGTGATGTTCCGAGTTTGGAAGCCCCTCCTCTCCCCGTACCATTCGCCATAGATATCGTACCGGTGGCACTTCTCGTCTCTCTTCCTGTTGTCCGCAGGAGGAGAAGATAGGCTGGTAGCATCTATATAGTCCTCTAACTTCAATTCTTACTCTCACCCTCATTAGGGTACATTTAAGTAAATTGGAATATGAATTAAGTTGTCGATGATCTTCCTGATCCTTTATCCAGTTCCTTCATTGAAGGAAGGTCTTGACCTCTACCAACAGGGTAAATGCCATGAAGCTCTGTCCGCCCTGTCCCCGATCATCAATCATGAGTGGTTGACACGGGAGGTAGAACCTCCTTCCCCGCTCCCTCTTCTCCTCTACCTTCTTGTATTGGACGAGTTGAAGGAGCATGAGCAGGTATCTCTGTTCTTGGAAAAGATCTCTGCCAACCATGAAGTCTATAATGAACATCACCTGTTCTTTGAACTTGTGCGGCTTTCCACCTTACTATTCATGCGGAGATATGAGGAATTCTCTGCTCTTTCTAAGAGTATCTCGGACACCATTTCGACAAGTGATCACTCGACAGATCTTCTCTCAGAGTACCATAACCTGTTGGGGCGATACTATCTCTCTAGGGGGGATCTCGGAGAATCCCTCTCCCACTATCGGAGAGGACTTGGTTACAAGGAAGAACTTGGCGACGAATACGGGATACTCCGGATGATGAATAATGTCGGTCTCGCGACATGGAGAAGTGGCAAACTTGATGATGCTTATGATGTCTTCAATAGGGTGCATGAGTCAAGTAGAAGGGTCGGTTTCTATCTTCTCGAATCAAGGTCTTCGCTCAACCTTGGTAGTGTGGAACTTCAGAGGGGTAATCTGGTGAAGGCATTTGAGCACATCAGCTCTGCATTGGTGATCAAGTACGAGCTTGGTGTCCCTCTTGAGACTGCATTCGCTCTGAGCAATATGGGTGCGGTTCTCACCCGTATGGGAAGGTTTGACGAGGCTTTGTCCTACTATGGTAAATCGCTCTCGGTGCTCAATGACTTGGGTCGTGAAGACCTGATGATGACCCTTCAGAACAATATAGGTGCACTTCTTCACAAGCAGGGCGATCTCAATGGAGCACTGGATTACTACAACAAGAGCTTGGAGCTCCGTCTTAAGGATGGAGACCCCCATAGGATTTCTCTTGCTCTCCACAACATTGGCGAGACCTACCGGGAGCTTGGTGAACTTGAGGAGTCTGAGTCGTACCTGCTCAGGGCACTAGAATCCCGTCGTGAGGTTGAAGACATGTATGGAATGAGTGACACTCTTTTCGAGCTGATCCTATTACGGATCAGACAAGGTATGATTCCCAGAGCTACAGATCTATTGAAGGAGCTGGATCTGATCAGATCACATTTGCAGAATAAGGTTGTGGACCTCAGGTACGAACTGGCATCTGCACTCCTTCTTAAGAACAGCAAGCGTATTAGGGAGAAGGTCTATGGAGCAGAGAAGCTAAGGAAGATCATCGAGGCTCCTGTGGTTAACCACTACCATACTCTCACTGCCATGAAGGCATTGTTTGACCTCCTTCTCTTGGAATACGAGACGCTTAAGGGCGAGGAGGTGGAGGGCGAAATCCGAGATCTGTTGGAGGAGCTTTATGGCATCGCGGTGAAGCAGCACTCCTCCTCCCTCATGGTTGAGACCCACTCATTACAGGCTAAGTTCGCCTTGATTGAAGGTGACCTGCAGAGGTCTAAAGAACTGCTTGATGAGGCGAAGAAAATCGCATCAGAGAGGGGAGTCGCCCAGCATATGGACGCCATTAACTCCAATCTCGAGCTCCTCCGTGATGAGTTCGAGCACTGGTCCCAACTCGTGAAGGACAACCTGAGGGTGTACAGCGAGGTCGTGGACTCCCTGACCAGAAGTCCCGAGGTCACGGTAGATGCACTGGAAGATGGGATCTCAAAATTTAATTCTCTCAAGGCATTACCCCTCCTCCTCTCTGATTACAAGACTGTTCTCCACCCAATTAAGCTCACAATCCTCAAGGTCTTGCAGGAGTCGACAAAGATCGCAAGGAATGAGTTGCTAAAGCTCCTTAGTATCAATTCAGGTACCCTTGACAAGCATATCAAGCAGCTCTCCAGTTCAGGTTTCATCAGCACGAAGGTCGAGATCATCGAGGAAAAACCCCGAAAGGTGATTTACCTCGAGAGCAACGGTGCTCAAATTTACCGTGAATTCCGGGATACGATGAAGCAGGTAATCGTATAGGTCTGTCAGAAAGACGTATCTCTTTTTTACCTAAGTAATTTTCTAGGCTTGTGAGATTCTGCACAAAGGTATCCATTTAATAACCAAAGCTTCACCTAACTGGTCTATGAAAAAGAGGATACTCTATCTTCTGTCTTTGTCATTGCTCCTGACAATGGCAATTGGAATTATCTCCCCTCTTGGTGTCAGGGGTCTGAACGGAAATACGTACAATGCACCGTTCTCCAACAAGGCACCACTTCTGGATGCAGTCTTCGATGATCCCGAGTGGGCACTTGCTTCGAACACCACCTATCAGATCAACAGCCCATTGGGCTATAGGATGACCGGGTATGTCGCGGACTTCTCGATTGCTCTTCTTGCAGCTCCCGACGGTCTGTACATTGCATACACACTGACCATGGTTGCCCTCGACAGCAACGGGATGGGATTCAACCAACCGGGCTTCTACATGCAGTTTGACACTGACATGGACGGGGCGATCAACCAGACTGATTTTGATCCAAGTGAGGACGATGACTTCCTCATCTATGCCACGAGTAATGCCTCCCTCGGCTCCAGCTCCTCCTCGAAGTGGTCGGATCGTGATATTGAGTACGCCATGATTGGTGATATCACCGGTACAAGCTCGGAAGCAAACCTGACCCGGACTCTAAGGGCCGAGGTTCGCTATTCTTACCTCAAGGGAGGAGTCGCTCCAGTAAACGTAGCAGTCAATTTTGGGATATACTTCCACCAGTACGGCGGTTACACGTGGGACGTCTACACATTTATGGTGGACAGCGGTGACAAGGTGTACAATACAATGCGTAATCCGAATTTATACACAATCTCATCCTTCTCCCTCCTCACTCTTAATCCGGGATTGGCAATCGACCTCTATCCCCCAGCTATCAACCTACTCACACCCGTGATGGGAACTAACGGTGTGTACAATCTCTCCGTAGCAGTCACCGATGTCAACGACATAGTCTCGGTCGAGTTCAGCAGTGATGGTGCCTCGTGGGTGTCCGCGAGCACGACAGACGGAACTAAGTACACATACATGTGGGATTCATCCGGATACACGGGTAGTGCGCTCTACTTCAGGGCAATGGACAATCAGTCAAATGTGGCGGTTCTCACAATAGATGTGACGCAGTCAGTACCAAACGGTGACTACGAGTTCACTGCAGTGATTGTGGACAACTCTCCTCCAGTGCTTGACCTCGTCAGTCCAGCCCCTGAGTCCACAATCACGGGTACGGTCATCATCCAGATCAGTGCCTTGGACAACTCTAGCGTCGTCATGGTAGACTGGAAGATCGGTGATGACACTTGGAGCAATATGTACTTCAACCCTGCCAGTGGATACTGGGAAGCAACATGGGATACAACAACGATGGCTGATGGTGAATACAGTCTCAGCTTCATGGCAAGGGATTCGGTGAACAACAGTGCGACCCTCGTGGGGCTAGTCACTGTTGACTCCACGTCCCTTGTTGACACGACGACAGTGACCGAGGGGACAACAGAGACCTCAACGGAAACCTCAACCGAAGTCCTGACGGAAATTGTCACTGAGACTGTCACCATCACCGACGGTAACGAGACCAACAGCTCGACAGACACAGTTACTGTTCCTATCTCATTCCCTGCTGTACTTGTTGCATTCAGCTTCATTGCAATATTGACGTACAGAAGAAGATGAGCTACTTATAGATCAGCTATTTTTCTTTCTTCAATTCAACCCCATTGTTTGGTCAGAGCTATGCCTACCAGTTCATTCTCTATCCCGTAGAGTGGGATATAAAAAACCTGTCCACTGGGGAGATTGACCGTTACCTTGGGGTAGATAACCATGAACGGATCGAACGGATTCACAGAGGAGAAAACGCTGAAATCGCTCTCTCCCAGATATCCACAGCTCTTCTTGAAGGTGGTGTCGATGTACTCCTGGATGGAGTCAAGTACTACGGGATTCTTCACGTATCCCATCATGAGCCTATACTCTTCCGACAGTTCGTGGATGAACTCCTCCACGTCGGTCATCCCTATGGCTAGCGACACATAGGCCGAAAGGTATGTGTAGTTGAAACGATGTCTGGGGCGTAAGAACCTCGCCAGCTCTTTCAGTTCCCTTAGATCCTCGCCCTTTGGGACGTCAACCGCGGTGATTCTCATGAAGAGGTAGAAGGCATACAACTGCGGAAAGTGCTCCCTTCCTTCATCTGAGAGGAACTTGCCACTGATACTCCTGAACTTCTCGAGAGTGTCCAAAGAATTCGTCTCACGTGCTAGAAGACCGTTCACGAGGATCGCCTCCTCGATAAACTCAATGCTGCTCTCTCCATAGTCGGTCGACAGGACTTTAATGTCGTCGTGGCAGACGAGGTACCTCGTGAAGTACTCCTCTAGCCTTTCTACCTCTGCCCTCAGCCACTCCGTGTCAAGGTCTCCGTGGATTGTCAGCTCCCTCAAGTTCTGGTATAGCTCTGGTATGCCCTTGACCTGCTCGAATGCAGTGAGTGCATTCATAACGGGCATTGATTCTAGTGCATTCTCGTTACGTCCAAAGACACCCTTATCGTTTGCTTCCATGAACTCATCTATCTTATCCTTTACCTCATCTCTCAAGGATGCTATGAGGTCGATGAACTTCGTGTCCGAAGCGAACTCTGGGACAACTGAGATGCCTTTTCTTGTCTTGGCATATAGCTTCACAAGGGTCCTGATCACCGAGGTGTAGGTGCTAAAGACAAATCCGAAGTTCTGGAAACCACCCCCTCTTTTGTAGATCTCCTCGACGTCCCATCTCATCCGCAGGAGTTGCACTAGTTGGAAGAGATTGTAGATGACTATCTCAATCCACCTGTCAAAGTCCTGGCGATAAATCTCATCAAGGCTGTTGATGAGTGAACTGAAGATAACGAAGTACTCATCTAGCAGGTTGAAGGTCAGGGCCAGCCTCCTCGAATACTCTGGGTTGTTTTTGTCCACGAGGATGGAGTTGATCTCGATCCTCCTCAAACCGAGGAGAATCGATGACAACGATGTTGCAAGTCCCATCATCTTCAAGTTGTCCTTCACCCCCCGGTAGCTGAGCATTGAACTGAGTGTCATTATCCTCATGTGATGCACTTCCAGTCTGTCCAACTCGCTCATCCAATCCGCACAGTTCAGCTCTATCTCCACGAGTTTCTGGTGGATGCCATAGAGAATCTTGAACTTCTTGTTTACAGATAAGTCGGACGAGGTGATGGAGGAGTAGTAGGAGAAGAAGGAGTTAATCGATCTATGAAGCAGGATCTTCTTCTGGATCGCAGGTCTCCGCCCACCGATTAGGGTATCCATCTGATCAATTATGTCGTAGAGGTTCTGAATCTGAATTGTGATAGAGATGTTGGTGTCGATAGTAATCTACCTGAAATATTAATGTAGATTCTACATTAATAAGATAAAGTTCGAAAAATAAGATCAGATTATGTCCTTCCATATTCTTGCGATTCTAGGTCTTGTACCGGGTCTCTATCACTGCCTCAATAGGTTTTTTCATTGACGGTCTCTCGCGCATAACCACATCCGAGAGCACAGGATACAGGTCCTTGTCCACGAAGTCATCTATTTCAATCGAATTTACAGGAAGGGGTAGTAGGCAGACCACACTGCTACTGGATGTCTCCGTATTCTGGAATCTCTTGACGAACCATCTCGATACACGGTTGTTGAACCTTCTGCTAATCCACCGGGCTGATAGTTTCATCTCTGTCAGGACCCCGCAGAACCTGAGCTCCAGTGCTGCGACAGGGGAGTCCGAGGTGAGCACATCCATGAGCTCCTCGTGTTTGTCAAACCTTTCTGTGATCGGGATGGAGTAGATGAGCTCGGGGTACGTCCTTGCGATCTCCTCTGGGTCAAAGTCCCACGTGGCTGGAGCATCGTAGTACATGCAAATCGCATTGATATAGTGCAGGATGCTAGTTGTCACCATCTCTACAAATTGCCTCCCTCCCATCTCAGGGAGACCAAACAATATACTCGCAGCCATCAAGAGCACCTTGTCCTTCATTGTCGTTTTCTTCTTGATATACCTCGGTAGTTGTGACTGCAAGTTAATACGGATGGTGTTCTGGTGCTCTCCAATTTTCTCCCCGACTTTCCACATCAACCTCGCTTGTGGTCTTGACGAGGCCCTAGTGAAGGCCCTCGCATTGATTCTCTCTGCCTTTATCCCCCCTTCTAGTAGTATCCACCTGCGGGCATTCCTCCCACTGGTGAAATTCGGATCAATCCGGGACACACCACTTCTGATCTCTCCCTTCACGTCAATTCCGTAGTAGTCTTTGTGCCTCTTAACGAATTTTAGATACTGATCATATGTTCTCTCCGAGATAGCAGGATCGAGGATGAATTCCCAGATATTCGATACCTTCCCTGGCTCCCCGGGTGGGATCCGGAATGCCCTCCCCTTTATCTGGTTCACAGTGGCGTAGTTCGTGTTGAATGTCATGTCAATAATCGTGTTGAGTCTCAGGCTGTCCCACCCCTCCCCGAGAAGGTGCCTCGTCCCTATGAGCAACTTTGTCCTACCACTCTCGAAGACCGAAGTTATGAATCTGCTCGTGGTATCGGTCGAGTGGTCCCGCCCCGTCCCCCTGAACTCCACATATCCGTCCAGTTTCCTGACCTTGAACCGAATCTCAACCCCGTTCTTCTCACACCATGTTTCGTGCAGTCCCTTGAGCTCCTCCGCGAAGTCATCGTCAACAAATAGTGAACTCCCGGTCATGAGGATGGGGTTGAGTTTATCGATCTCTGAATCTTGTATACAAGCGTAGAAGGCATCCTTTGCAGCGTTGTACCCACCCCTGTTATTGGTCTCCCTGTCATAGATCATCAAGGCCCGAAGACGATCACCCATGGTTCTGTGCTCTGCGATTATCACCTCCATGGCTGCGTGGAGATATATCGTGCTATAGTCCATGGTCCCCTTTCGTATCGATAGCCACCTGATCTCCTGTCTTCCCTTATTCAGGAGGAAGTTCCGAATGTCAATGTCAAACTTTCGATATTTCCTAATTGGTACTTCTCTCAGGTCATCTAGTTCTGTATCAAGGATTGTCGCCTTCGGTACAGTGATAACGTAGACGAGGTCCTGGTAGGGTGCGATGATACCCTCCCGCACAAGTGGGGGAAGCTCTATACGGATGGTCTTCTGGAATAGACCTTCATACTCCCCCGTGCTCTGTTTTGGTGGAGTGGCAGTCAGACCTAGGAGTTTCAGTCTCTCTGTCTTCCCGTCGAGTATATCATAGAGTTCTTTCACCACCTCTCCCCATCTCGAGGTGAGCTTGTGTGCCTCATCGATGATCATGAGACCGATGTCGTGGTCTTTAAGTCGTTCGATGAAATTCTCCTCCTCCTCCCTGAACTTCCCTTTCTTCAGCGGCAAATTCTTCAGGTAATTCTTCATCTCTGTGTTGAGCCTTGAATAAGTGATGACAGTCAATGGGTGGAGTGCCCCGTAGTCCTTTCCCATGATGTCCTGCAGGAAGTGCACCTTGTCACCCTCCTCGAAGAACATCTCTGCTCGGTCGAACCACGAGCCCATAACTGCAAGGTTAGGTACAAGGATCAGAGTGTTGACCTGCAGCGCACTCGCAGCCTGCAACGCAATGATCGTCTTCCCTCCTCCAGGGGGCATCACCAGTACCTGCGAGTTCACCTGCCTGTAGTTCATTAGGAGATTGGTGAGGACGCTTACTTGGAAATCGTAGAAATTGTACCTGAATGAGAAGTTCTGGAAGACCTCGTTGAAACCCTTCCTAAGCCTCATCTTCAGGTTGTATGTGTGCTTGCTCCCCCCGCTCTCAACAAGGACGAAAAGTCCGTTCGAGTAGACTTGGCTACAGACGGGGCATATCTTCTTCTTGGACAACCACGCCTCGATGTGTTTCTTGTGCCCAGCGTTTTGGCAGTCTGTACAGACGAGCATCGGTTCGTCCTCCCTGATGGCCGAATAACAGACAACGCACGATTCCATTAGAGTAATTGTGTCCCCGATCATAGTAGTATAAATATAATGGGTGCATGTAGTATAAAATATTTTTGGTTAGACTCTATTCCATATCTCCTAAGGGCTCTGCTTTTCTACAATTTATGATCTGGATATTCTGCGGTGAATGGCTGCAACCGCCACTGTCCATAGGGGAATCGTTAGGTATGTCAGTGTGACCAGCCCGAAGAAGTAACCGAATCCGTTGCCGAAAAGGAGGACTATGACCAAGGTATCGAGCACGAACTGCACTGTCATAAGTACCACTCCATACTTCAAGGACTGAATTAACCAGTCCTCACTTAAGTCTACACCTCTGATGAATGCCATGAGGAGGAGAAATCCTATCAGCAAGAACGAGGGGGTCATTATGCTCTCGAATGTCCAGTACTTTGGGTGACCATAGCCAAAGTCTTCCTCGTACCCGATCTCCAGTAGCCCGAAGAGGACCATTGAGTAGAGGAAGGCTATGGTCCATATAGCCACCCCATAAACCACACTCCTCATCCTTGCACCTCCACTGGAATCTGGATCTCGGTCATTAACTGGATCTCCTCCACTCTCTGCGGATCGTTGAGATAAATCTCCCTGATATTACCGGAGATGGTCAGACCCTTCTCCGCCACGTAGTTCATTGCTCTTGAGTACCCTGCTCCAATCTCGTGGTATGGTCCGGTGTAGACTAATGACACGGCTCTAAGTTCCGGAAATCTTTTCACCTCATATTCATCCGAACTCAGGCTGATCCTTCCCGAAATGGGAATTGCGATCTCTATATCTGCTTCCTCCCTGTACTCTCTGTCGTGGGAGATGAACATTACAGGACCGGTCATATGGACCTTTCCTCTGTTCTCATCCCTCTGGAGCTCCGTCATCAGCTCTCCGATTAGCTTTCCTATGACTTGGGAGTATCTCCCCTTTTCTCTCCTGCTCAGGACTCTCATCCCGGTGATCTGTTTGATTTCTGGTTCACTACAACTCATGTACAGTACCTCAATTGGATTGTACGACTGAATCAGATTCCTCAACCTCTTCAACCTCGTAATCTCACGCTCGATCTGAGAACTCTTGTGCATGAATATATCGTCGAGCTCATCTAGGTCCCCGTGGCTCAGAATCCCCATCACCTCTGAGATCTCCTCAAGCGAGAATCCCATCTCGGCCATCATCCTGATCTTGATCCCGTCCTCCACCTGGGCGAGTGTGTAATACCGGTAGTTGTTCACGGGATCCCTCTCTGGTGAAAGTATTCCTCGCTCATCGTAGAGCCTAAGGGCCTTTGTCGACAGACGGGTGATAGTGCTGAATTTTCCCGAGGTGATCCTCTCGATCATACAATCAAGTGTACCAACGAAATTAAATACTTAAGTGACAAGAGCTGGCCGTGGGGCATGGTTTGAACTGCTCAATTCTCCCAACGCTGACCAGATAGTATTTATTACCTGACTTTTGCCCTACCTTATGGCTTACCAACAACCTCCTGTACGACAACAGCCTTTCTTTATTTCAACTACCTCCGAAATCCCCGGGCACCAGATCACGGGCTATTACGGTCTTGTCTTCGGAGCCACAGTCAGGGCTAGAGGAATGGGTGGGGACTGCCTCGCGGGCTGCCAGGCTACCTGTGGTGGAGAGGTCTCTGCATACACCGAGATGGCAATCGAGGCGAGAAACCAAGCCGTCCAGCGACTCGTCCAGGACGCAATGTCCCGGGGAGCGAATGGTGTCATCGGTCTCAAGATCGACTCGGACAACATGGGTGGCGGTAACAGCGCTGCTGCAAACGGCATAATTGCATATGGTACCGCGGTGACTGTTGTCCCCAAATAGGATGTTTAAGCGGATATGGCTGTGGTCTCTGTGGATGAGGCTCAGCTACAGGTTCCAGCTGGCTCATCACCCCTTGTGCGACAGGTACTCTGACCAGAGGTTCGAGGTGGGTGGTGTCCATCTCTGTCAAGGATGCACTTATGTCACTGGTGGCTCTCTTCTAGGGGTAATCACCGGTCTGACCTTCTCCCTCGTCTACTTCGTCGTCCCGTGGTATGTGGCCTATACAATCTTCTTCATCTCCCTTGTGCCCGCATTCCTCATCGATCGCAGCAGTGCAGGACGGGTTGCCAAGCGTTTCGCCCGCTTTTCCATGGGTATGGGGCTGGGATTTGCAGTCTTCCTCGTAGCTTCCACTCATTCATGGCTTCTCAGATTCCTCTACCTACTCACAATCGTCGTGCTCTACAGGCTGTACCGACACTACCGGACTCGGCATCCACCCCGTGATCTCTGCGTGGGCTGCGAGTACTCCGAGGAGAAACCCTACTGTCCCGGACTCATCACGCAGATGGAGGCGAACAAGCAGTACATGAACCTTGCTACAGACCTCCTCCAACCCGATATCCAGAGGAGGATAGAGAAGATTCGCTCCACCGAGCAATCCGGTCAACACGAACCGTGACGTCCTCTGGATATTCTATCCCCCTGTTCATCGTGAGGGGAATGCTTATGAAGGTAGTCCCGATCTCTAGGTATGTACGACACGATAATCCGGAATGGCACTGTTTACGACGGCACGGGTGGGGATCCGCTGGATGTTGATGTGGGTGTCCGGAACGGGAGAATCCAGCTCCTCGAACGAGGGGAGGGAAGCGGCGAGAACGAGGTAGACGCATCAGGTCTTGCCGTGAGCCCCGGCTTTGTCAACATGCTCAGCTGGTCGGTCGAGAGTCTGATCGAGGACGGTAGGGCACTGGGGACGATCAAGCAGGGCGTCACGCTCGAGGTCATGGGTGAGGGCTGGTCTTGGGGGCCGCTGAACGAGCGGATGAAACGCGAGCTCAAGGACGTCTTCTCCTCACCGATAGAGTACGAGGTGACTTGGAGCACACTGGGGGAGTACCTGCAGACCCTAGAGGACAGGGGGATATCTACCAACGTCGCGTCCTTCGTCGGTGCGACGACGATCCGCAACTACGTCATAGGGCACGAGAATAGACCTCCAAGTCCAGACGAGATGGAGCGGATGAAGGCACTTGTCAGGCAGTCCATGGAGGAGGGTGCACTTGGTCTGGGGAGCTCGCTCATCTATCCCCCGGCATTCTATGCATCCACGGAAGAGCTCATCGAGCTGTCAAGGGTCGTGGCAGAGTACGGCGGGATGTACATCAGCCACATTCGCAGCGAGGGAGCTAACTTCCTGAGGGCACTCGACGAGTTCATCACCATAGTCCGAGAGTCCGGAGCAAAGGGGGAGGTCTACCACCTGAAGGCTGCGGGCAGAAGCAACTGGGTGAAGCTGGACGAGGCGATAGAGCGGATCCAAGACGCAAGAGCAAGCGGTCTTCGAATCACAACCGACATGTACATGTACACCGCTGCAGGCACCGGGCTGTCCTCCACACTCCCACCGTGGGCTGAGGAGGGCGGACAGGAGAAGTTCATCGAGCGTCTGCAGGATCCCGAGACAAGGGCTGAGCTAAGGGCACTCATGGCCGAGCCCACTGACAAGTGGGAGAATCTCTACGTTGAGGCCGGGCCCGAGAACATCATGATCGCCGCAGTCAAGAACGACAGGCTGCGCAAGTACATCGGCCGTAGGATATCCGACATTGCTGAAGAACGCGGTCAGGATCCGCGAGACACGATCATCGACCTGCTTATCGAGGACAACTCGCGCATCGGGACCATCTACTTCATCATGTCCGAGGAGAACGTGCGCAAGAAGATCCAGTTGCCGTTCATGAGCTTCGGCTCCGATGCGGCGTCGATGTCTGCAGAGGGTGTGTTCGTCAAGAACAGCGCACACCCCCGTGCCTACGGGAACTTCGCAAGGCTCATCGGTAAGTACGTCCGTGAGGGTGTGATTCCCCTGAAGGAGGCGATTCGTAGACTGACAAGCTTCTCATGCACGAACCTCGGGATCAAGGACAGGGGTCTGCTCAAGGACGGTTACCACGCGGACATTGCAGTGTTCGACCCCGATGGTGTCCAAGACAACGCCACCTATGAGAACCCCCACCGGTTGGCCACCGGTTTTGTCCACGTCTGGGTCAATGGTACACAGGTGCTGAAGGACGGCAGTCATACCGGTGAATTTCCCGGCAAATTCGTGAAGAGGGGACAGTGACCTCGAGGATCACGCTACAGGGTCCAGCAGCATTATACTCTTGCTCCTACAGTAGGGACACTCGTTGTGCGAACTCAACCACGTCCGTATGTGCTCCGCGTGGGCTACTGAGCTGCAACAGTCCATTACACGCACGTCCTCCGGTTCCACATGCTGGTAGCAGATGATGCAGTAGAGGTCCACCCCCTCCAGATCCAGATCCACAAGAAGTTCGTGTACCGTGTACCGCTTTGTTCCGTCCATCTCGGCCATGATCTTCCGCAGTATCCACGTGACACTGAGAGCGATATTGCAGGTGTTCACCACCTCGGAGAGTGACTGGTAGGCGACGAACCGCTCCTCGCGTCCACGGCGTCTTCCACCTATTGCAGTGAAGCTATTGGGACCTCCGATGGACACAACTCTGCACTCTTTGGTCAGGGACTTCAATTGGTTGAGGTTCCACCGGTCATTGAGAAGTGACTTGACCACCACGATGTTCGAGCCCTCTACTGCTAGCTCACTATTGATGTGGGAGTAGTCCCCCCTGTCCCTTCCGGTGAGCTTGCTGAGCATATTGCGACGTCGGATTACTAGGTGGATGTTCTCGGCAATATCCGGTGGGAACTCGAAGGTGACCTCATACGCGCTCCTCGTTGTATTCGCCTTTTGCCGGATATGGAAGTCCATTCCGTCCTTGGATATTGTCCACGAGGTCACATGCTTGAAGGACACGCGGTGTAAAGGTGACGAGCTGTTGAACCTCTCTACGTCGTCGATGAGCTCCTCCGACACAGTGTACCCCATCCTCTGGAAATAGTCGATCCACTTCCCCCTCTCACTCACCATCCTCGACAGGATTACTATGACGAACGAGATGGTGGTGGTAGCCAGAAGGAAAACTATGGGGATAAGGGTAGTGGTTTCGGAAGCCATCAAGAGCGGTGGGATTAGGAAAAATATAAGGATATTTGCTGACCGGTAGTGAAATTCACAGAATTATTGGATTCTCTCCCTCTGTATCAGGGGATTATTGGGTCTAGCAAGATCACTTCATTCCTCTTGCAATAGGGGCACTTGTTGTGGGACTCCAGCCATGCACGGATGTGTTCCACGTGGGCTACTGAGCTGCAGCAGCCCATCACGCGCATGTCCTCCGGTTCCACATGCTGGTAGCAGATGACGCAGTAGAGCTCCATCGAGTCCAAGTCGATGTCAGTGAGGATCTCTTCCACTGTGTACCCACCGTCAGGCGAGGTATGCACAACCTCGCCTATCAAGCTCTTCAAGATGTTGGAAAATCTAATAACATTATCGCAGGTCTTGATCAGGGCTGCTGGACGCCGTGGTGTGGTGATCCTGTTCTCCTTCCTCGTGTCGATCTCTGGGCATTTCTTGAGAGCATCCGTCAATATGGCACGGTTTTGTGGGGTATTCAGCAGGCGCTTCACTATCTGGAAGTTCGTGCTGTAGACCGCGAGGTCTCCATTTATGTGGTGGTACTGTCCCCGGTAAATCCTGAGGACCTTACTGAATATTCCTCGCTTCTTGATTCTCATATACAGACCATCCCGGATCTCGGGAGGCAGGTTGAAAGTAGCAGAAAAATGACAACTATTGTGATTATAGCTCCTCCTTGTGACCATTCTGACCAAGAAGGTCATCCCGTCCTTGGACATCTGCCAGGAACTTGGATACGGGGGGCATACTCTTCTTGTTGGGTATGTCTCGTAGTAGTTCTCCCCTTTCTGGAGGGCATCTTTTGGTATGCTATACCCTGCATCTTGGAACTCCTGAAACCACTCTACATTTCTATCTGTAGGAGATAGAATATCAAGGTAGATGATGACGACCACGAGGAGGAACATCCCTACCAATAATGGTATGGCACTGATATCTGACGGTATAGATGAATGATATAGTGAAAATTATTTAAATGCAACTGATAATTCCCAAATTTCTGAATTAAGGCATCGGGCTCACTCGACATATTGTATGGAGGTGGATTTCACTCTTCCTAGTGACTGTTCAGAAATAATCTTTCGTCCTATTTGCTCTCTGCAGGCTCTTCTGGTATTTTCAATTTTGTCCCATTCCTACTATACTTAATATAGTTAATATCAAGGGTAATTTTTTTCGCTGGATAATTTTGCGATTCGTGATCTAATTGGTACGACATTGTGTGTATGATGGATGTATGGTGTTCGACTTTCTGCAGAAAATGCATATATTCTGCGCATTCTACCTGTTTTTAGTACGAGATCGAATTTGCATGAGACAAAATTTCCCGCAAATTTGACTCAATATACAGGTGAAAATATGAGAATCACAAAGAAGATCTCTCTGCTGACGATTGTCCTGATGGCGAGTTCACTCGCCTTGTCCGGATATTCCTTTGTCAGCGCAGAAGAAACACAGAAATTCACAGACGGTTCGTACACCGAGGTCATCGCAGATCAGGTCTACGAGTATTCCCTCTCGGCATCGGGTTCGGGCAGGTACGACGAGTTCTACATCACTACCAGCGGTGCGTCATCGCTGACAGCAACCATCGAGTTCTCGACCAGGAACAGGGTGGAGAGCAACGACGACTTCGACCTCTACTACAACTACGGCGCACGGGTGTCCTCCTGTGGATCATATACGTGCTCGGGCTACGACCAGGTTTCGTGGAACTCTGGGAACTCCCCCGAGTCCATCACTGTCAACAACCCTTCGGACGGTGTCCAGCACTTCAGGGTGCAGAGATACTCCGGATACGGCACTGAGTACTACTTCTTCAAGGTGACCGTTACAGGCGGTGCAGGTGACACAACCGCACCCACCGTCTCCATCACATCACCCTCCAATGGGGCAACTGTCTCCAACACCGTCTCCGTCACGGCCAGCGCGTCCGACAACGTCGGCGTGACCACCGTTGAGTTCAGGGTGGACGGTAACCTCAAGTTCACGGACAGCAGCGCACCCTACTCGTTCTCGTGGGACACGACCCTCTACTCCGACGGCTCCCACACAGTCAGTGCAACTGCCTACGACGCCGCCGGCAACTCCGCGGTCGACACCAACACCTACACAGTCAGCAACGGCGGATCACCCCCACCCGCAGGCTGCGGAGAGACCCCGAGGGTCACCGGATCAATGCCGTGGTGGAACGACGTCGTGGACGTTGAGGTGGCACACGCAGCGGGATGCTACGGAGGTGACACCACCGTCGTCATCCTCGACACGGGACTGGGCAGTGGATACTCCTCACTCTTCCCCGCAGGATCCATCAACACACAGTACTCTCGCTCATACACCAAGTCGCTCGGCTACGACAACGTCGACTGGAACCAGGATACAGAAGGTCACGGATCAGCAGTCACGGGTACAGTGCTCGGGTACTACGTCCCCTCCTCATGGGGTATGACCAACAACTACGTCATGGGTGTCGCACCCAATGCGCAGATCATCATGTACAGGGTAGTGTACTGGGTCGGTGGATCAGTCACCGCAACCGCCATGCTCAACAACTGGGCGCAGGCCATCAACGACGCAGTCGCACTCTACAATTCGGGTTCGCTCACCACCTCCAGCATGGTCATCTCCATGTCACTCGGCTACACCAGCAGCAACTCGGCCCTCGACGCGGCAATCGCCAACGCTCGGGCCAATGGAGTCGTCGTCAGCACCTCCGCGGGCAACGACGGACCCAACCCCAACACCACCGGATACCCGGCGAACCACGCCGACGCAACCAGCGTGGCTGCAGCAGGATGGAGCAGCCTCACCGGCTCATACGGAGTCGCGGGCATCACCACCGACATCCCCGAGGGAGACTTCTCCGGACTTGTCATCGCTGACTTCAGCTCAAGGGGCAAGGTCGAGATCACGGGCATCGGGTGGCAGCTCGTTCTCCCCAACTGGGACAACAGCTACCGCTACATCTCCGGGACATCGTTCAGCGCACCTCAGCTCTCGGGTGTCTTCGCACTGGTCTTCTCCTACTACGGATCCATCGGTGCAGCCTCCGCGGAGTCCTACATCATGAACGGTGCCTACAACTCCGGCTCGATGGCCTCCAGCACATGGGGTGCAGGATTCGTTCAGGCAGACGGGGCTCTGGGACTGTAAATAATTAATTTCTGATATTAATTACTCATTTTACTTAGCACAATAGTTG
>JALWRB010000231.1 GCA_027077875.1 Candidatus Heimdallarchaeota archaeon | reverse complement strand
CAACGATCAGGAGCTGCGGATATACATCCAGAGATTCTTCGAGGACAAGGGAGAAGACAAGAAGAAGGTCGGGCGGAAGGACTTCCACGAGCAGACGGATGAGCTGATCGGTAGCCTGAGGAGGTATCATGAAGAGCTCCACGCCCTCTCCGAGGGTCAACCCCAGATCCACTGGCAGAGAGTAGTTGAACTCATGGAATACAACAGGAAACCAATCAAGTCCATGCAGGACATGATATCGCTCGCTCTGGGGAGCTGCTTCCACTACTTCCTCACCCGAATTGACGAGACGAGGAACGTGCATCTAAACGTCCAGCACAGGATGCCTTCGGTGCTGGCGAACTTTCTCGACGAGACGATCTACCAGGGTAATCTCAAGACCTCAGACCAAGCTGCCACACACGGGCTGGCCCTCCCTGCAGTGGAGAGCCTCGGTCTCGGCGAGATCACAGGCCCCCTTACATTTGTCTCAACCGAGAATCTCAGACCGTCCTACGACACTGTTGCAAAGCGCGGTGTTGGATACTACAACGAGGCCGAGGCAGAGACAATTGCAGATATTATCTCCTCCCTCGTGACGCTGGATGCAGGTGCCCTCGGTTACACCGAAGAAGAGCCAATGACAATCGGTGTGATAACCTACTACGCCAACCAGTCACGTGTGATCGTGAACAAGCTACGTTCGCTGGACGAGCTCCAGACACAGAGGGGGTGGAGGTTTGGTGTAGAAGGGAAACCTATCAAGATCAGGGTGAGTATCGTCGACCGTTTCCAAGGTCAGGAGCAAGACATCGTCCTCCTCAGTCTCACGAGGGCCAACAAGCACGGACGAATTGGCTTCCTCAAAAACCTCCAGCGTATTA
Organism: Candidatus Heimdallarchaeota archaeon; assembly: GCA_027077875.1. Lineage (GTDB taxonomy): Archaea > Asgardarchaeota > Heimdallarchaeia > Heimdallarchaeales > Kariarchaeaceae > S139-21. The sequence goes on along the minus strand of JALWRB010000231.1, from coordinate 18,864 downwards.
ACGTGTCCCTGTCTCGTGCAAAGCAGAACCTCTTGGTTATCGGTCACCACAAGTTCTTCCGAGGACTTGAGCAGAAGGACCAGCAGATTATCCTCAGGGAGCTCGCCCTGTACTGTGAGGAGCACGATCTTGTTCGTGTAGTAGAGGCACCGAACGGGGGTAGACGATACAAGAAGAAGAAAAGGAGGAGGAAGAGATAATGTTCTCAAATTCCATCAGGGAGCACTCCATCCGGAGCAGAGGACTGAAACCTTCAATCATCTTCAGGAGTCAGACGCAACTGGGGATATTCTCCATGACAGCCATTGAGGCCACGGTCACCAAGACATTGGAACCGTTCGAGTGGGTCGTTTTGTCTATCGGGAAGACCTTCAAGAAATTCACAAGAATTGAAATACACGCCATCACCGGTTTCATGCTCAACCTTGTGGAGGACGTCATACACACACTTCTACAGACCAACCTCATACGTAGAGTTGAGTTCGACAGGGAGCAACTGGAGGCTAATATCGAGAGGATAGAGCGAGACATTGGCAGTTCATGGGAGACAGAGGAGACGAAACGTATCCTGAGGAGGAAACTGATAAATCAGTATGAGGTCACCAATGCAGGGGAAGTGGCCCTGAGAGAGGAGAAGAGGACCACACAGGACGTAGTAGATCTCAACCTTGTCATCTCAGCCAATCCATTCAAGGTATTTTTCGACGAGATCCAGCTTAAGCAGGTCTCTCTGGATGAGTTAGATGTCACACCCGACATCATCGAGAGAGTGTTCTACCTCGCCCGCAAGGAGGGTGAGTCCCTTGACAACAAGATTATTCCCGTTGCGGTGGGAGGGGACTCGGTAGTTGAAGCACACGAGGTGGTAACCGCACACATATGGATACCCGTTGAAGCGGATAAGACCACCAAACCAGCACTGATTAATAACGACAGATTCGACCTCTACATCACCTCCACTGCTTTCCTGAGATGGAGCAATCCCGAGACCACTAAGAATCTCTCGGACTACATCGAGGTCGATCAGGAGATGCTCTCGACGGTGATAACCGTCATGTCCAACTCATTCGACATCATCGAGGAGGTTATCGAAGGCAATCTCTCTCTGCAGAAAGATAGGGTGACATGGCTCCTGAAGTGTGACCTTGAAATCCTGTACCTCGTCAGGGAGGCGGTGAGAGAGCCCATCGAGCAGACGATTGCCGAGCTCTTTCTCGAATACGATGAAGATTGGGAGGTTGGGTTCCTTCTTAAACTCCTACCTACCGATGATCTCAGTGCTCAAGCGCTGTTTGGAGCTAGGTTCCATAGCAAGGTCAACAGAACCGGCTTCACCTACGCCGAAGGGAGGGAGGTCTGGGAGGAGATGCTTAAGGATGCAGGGGTGAAGGAGTACGTCAAGAATTACGACGATACCCTTGAAATTCTTGTTGAGAGTGCTGCTTTGAAAAAAGTCAATCCCAAGGTCAATACCATCGTGGTTGATCTTAACAGTGTGCTGGCCCGGAACCAGAAGAGGAGTCTCTTCTGGAAATTCAGTAGGATCAAAGAGCTCGAGAATTTCTTCGAGAAAGCTGACATCGACACCGTGTACTACTACGGGACCGAAAAGCTCTTGGCGAAGATCGACGACCTTGACTCCTTCAACACTTGGATAGAGAGCGTGAACTTCGAGTTTTATGATACCTACGATGAGGACGAGGTCTCACCAGCAATGAGGTTCGCAGCGTCGAACGGATACCACTATATCGGCGACCATGTGCCGCCTTTGAAATCCGACGAGGAGATCAGGAAACTCAGGGTTGAGAGAAGGGAGATCAACTACTCCTTCAAGAACAGACTGAAGATCCTCGATCTCGAACCGATGTATTACTGGTATCCGAGTAACCTTGTGGAGTATCTGTACAACCAGTACTACGAGTGATAGAATAACCTCGAATTACACTCAGGTGTGCGCGGGCATGATTTTGACCCGGACCTCTCCGAATCCAATTCTGTAACCATTACCCACACAGTAGGCAGTCATGATCACGGTGTCACCGTCTTCGAGAAACTTACGGGACTCACCGCTTGAGAGCTTCACCGGTTCCTCACCTTTCCACGTCATCTCCAACAGACATGCTCTTGACTCCTTCTCAGGTCCGCTGATGGTTCCGCTGGCAAGCAGGTCACCAGTCTGCATGTTGCAACCTGTTACTGAGTGGTGGGCGAGCATCTGCTCCATTGACCAGTAGAGGTTCTTGAAATTGGACACCATGATACGATCGGGTTTGTCCATCTTCTCGGTCTGCAGGTAGGTCTCCAGCACAATGTCGAATGTGCGCCTCTCACCCTGCAGGTACTCGAGTGGTAAAGGATCTTGGGCGTCCATATCTGTCGCAAAGGGCTCGAGAGCATCGAGAGTCACGACCCAAGGCGAGATTGATGTGGCAAAGTTCTTCGCCAAAAATGGACCGAGGGGTCTGTACTCCCACGCTTGTATGTCCCTCGCACTCCAGTCGTTGACGATTACAAGCCCAAAGATATGCTCGGTGGTCTTATTGATGGGTATGGGCTCTCCGATCTTGTTCCCCGGTCCTACAAAAAATCCCATCTCGAACTCATAGTCCAGTCTCTTACTGGGTCCAAATACGGGTGATGACTCGCCAGCGGGTAGGGTCTGTCCCACGGGGCGGTGTATGTCCACTCCCGAGACTATCACTGAACTGGCACGTCCATGGTACCCTACGGGAAGATGCAACCAGTTGGGCATAAGGGCGTTCTCCGGTCCCCTGAACATGGTTCCAACATTGAATGCATGGTGGCGGGAGGCGTAGAAATCCGTATAATCACCGACCTCGACTGGAAGAATAAGCTCGACATCCTCGGACTTCACAAATGCCTTCCCAAATAGCTCGGGGTTGTCCCTGAGCTCTCCCGGTTGATCCCGTAGAAGCTCTGAGATCCTCTGGCGTGCACTTCTCCATGCATCCCTGCCCATTGCCATGAACTCGTTGAGCGACGAAGAGTGGAAGACATTCGATCCGTGAACCGGTGTTCCCTCGAAAAGCCCGTGGTCCTCGAGGACTGAAAGATCAAGTACATAGTCCCCGATGGCCACACCGACTCTTGGGAACTCGCCAGAACCCTTTCTGTAAAACACCCCGTAGGGAAGATTCTGTATGGGAAACGGGTGGTGCTCTGGCACATCTATAAATGACCGTAAAGACGGATTATTTGGTTCCATATTCGCAGTGAGGACACGTAGTAAATAAACAGCTAGGTCAGGAGACCCAGTTCACGGAGGTACTCCAGAGGTTCCAAGAAGTCGCACGAACCGTAGCTGATCGCGACCTGACTTCGGAGGGCGATGATGTCGTCCTCCGTCAATACAAACTCTTTCCATCTGAGCCCGTCAACGAATGAGAAATTAGTGATATCCGTCTCCGACAGGATCTCGAGGATCATCTGCCGAGCCAGATTGTGCTTTGAGGCCATCATCATCGCCGAGAAAACATTGATGAAGCCATATCGCCAGACGTCCAGTCCCTCATCGTAGTACCTGATCGGTCTGTGGAGACCCGCGGTTGCCTTCATGGCGATCCCGTGCTTTGCACATAGCTGTATCACACCACTGAGATCATGCAGGGGCGGGAAGAGGTGCCTCTCAGTACCACCGGTTCGGAGCTTGACACCCACAGGGTACGTAGCGTCCAGTGCAATCACGGACACCAATTGGGTGAACATCTTCTCGGTGGATCCAAAGAAGGGGATCTCAAAGAATACTCGGGTCACCCCAAGCCCCTCGACATGCTCTTTTAGAGCATCGACGATGAATGCGATGAACTCCTCACCGAAGGTGAAAAGGTGGTGATCCAACCGCACCTCCAGAGTAGGGACGCTTACACGGTCGTGGACGATGAATTTGGAGATGATCTCTCCTGCCTTGGAGAGATTCCTCAGGACATCTTCCGCAACTTCATCCCTTTTCTCGCTCTGCGAGTTGAGAGGATTGACAAGGACCGAGAACTGGACATTCACATCGCTCTCCATAAGATCGTATGGGAAGTCCTTGAGCATCGCAACGGGGATGACAAAGGAGGATAGAGCCCATCTGTCCTCGGATTTCAGGTAGGTAAGGTAATTCTTCAAAGAGGTCTCCAGATCCAATTTGGCAGGGGGAAATAGTCCTGCGTAGTCAATGATCATGTTCATGAGTGTCCGGGCAGATTCTCCCATAGGATTTCATCACGGGTACTTCTTTTAAACAATCTGTCAATGCGAGAGGTGCTGGACCGTGTACTCTTTGAGAAGGGGCTCATTTACCTCGAATCCCAGACCTTCTCCCCTCGGGACCTCGATGTAGCCGTTCTCGTCGACGAGGACATGTGGGGTGATAATGTCCCTCTTGAAATAGCGGTCGGAACCGGAGGTATCACCCGGGATGGTGAACTCCTCCTTGGCCTGTATGAACAGATTGTGTATCCGTCCTATCCCCGTTTCTAGCATCCCTCCGAGCCAGACTTTATCCTTCCCCAGTGCCTCCGCGATCCGCTTGGCCTCGTAGTAGCCACCGACCCTCCCCGGTTTAATGTTGATGATCCTACAGGCGTCCTCCTCGATGGCCATCAAGGCATTGTTGAAGGTGTGAATGGACTCGTCAAGGCATACAGGGGTTGAGATCTGAGCTTGGAGCCGCTTGTGCATGAGAATGTCCTGATAGTCCAGCGGTTGCTCGATCATCATCAGGTCAAAGCGGTCGAGGCTCTTCAGTATCTCGACGTCCTTGTCAGACAGGGTGTACGCTGAGTTTGCGTCGACCATGAGGGGCACGTCACCGTACTCCTTGCGGACTGCCTTCAGTACCTCGTAGTCCCAACCAGGTTCTATCTTGATCTTGATCCGCTTGTAACCTTGGTCAAGGAAGAAGGATATCCGCTGAAGGAGGTCCTCAATCCTATTCTGGATACCGATGGAGACCCCAGTAGGGATTTTGGACTTCGTCGCGCCGTACATCTCTCCAAGTGACTTCCCCTCACGGGATGCCTTAAGGCTCCAGAAGGCGGATTCGAGACCAGTCTTCGCGAACTCGTGACCACGGATTGGGGCAAAAACCCTGTGTACATCTCCAATCTCAGGGAAGGTATCCTCGCTAATGCCCTTAAATGCAGGGATGAGAAACTCGTTCTGGATGAGCCAAGCAGTTCCCGAAGTCTCGTAGCAATATCCTGGTACCGACTCAAGTGAGCTCTCTCCCCAGCCTACATTGCCCTCGTCGTCCGTCATCTTGATTATGATCGCGCTCTTCTCCTTCTGGACTCCGAAGCTGGTTCGGAACGGATGAACCAGCGGTATCCTGACCTCGAATTGCTCTATCTGGATTGCCATGTTCTGTCCGTAGACATCCCAGTATATTTGTCTTCTAGATGGACTAGTTCCGCTTTCGGAATTTGTAGAAATTTCTTCGCCCACTGGTAGACTTGAATGAGAAGTAGTCGCAGACCTCCCAGCCGGACCCAAAGTATGAGAGGCAGATCTCCCTGAACCTCAACCTCCAGTCCACGGCAGTCTCCACGGACTTCTCCCTGATCCTCTGAAAGTCAGACGGAACTTCCACGAGGAATGCACCAGTTCTCTGCACTTCATCCTCTGACACATCCAAGGGAGTGAACTCGTCGTCCTCAATCGAGTTGAGTACGGGAAAGCGTGAGAGTAGATCTTCGAGATCGGGTTTTTTCACCCCATCCAGCTTGGCGATGACATCGTCTGATTCGAGTATCCACTTTGCGAGGAAGCGGTCAGTGGGGACACCCATGTAGATACCGATGTCCCTCGGTAGCCCGTAGTAGTTCACCTTGTAGGTGGAGCATACACAACCCAGTTTCCCGAAGTTGAGCGCTGCGTTGTTTGGGAGAAGTGGGTCAACCGTCCACTCGATGGCGTAGATCTTGGGATCAGACTCAAGGGCCAACTTTCGGTGTGCCAGTTTCAGGTTGTAACCGACACCCTTTGACTGCCAGTCCTTTCGGATACCCATCATGTGACTGTAGTGCTTGTAGTACTCCTTGTCGAAATTAGGGTAGGCATAGATGTAGCCAATCGGCTCATCGGGTTCATCGTACTGGTAGGCCATGAGGACGGTCCCAATGTCAGCAACTGCCCTCATCTCGAAGGTCGGCACTGCCTCGAGCTCGCTCATCTCCCAGATGTCTATCATCAGGTAGCTGATTTTAATTGACTCCTCCATGGTCGTTACTCTACGGATAGCGTACTCCTTCAACCTCAGGATATCGTGGCTCACAGGGAAACTGCTGATTGACAAGATAAAATCATTACTCTGGGAGTCCCGAAAATTATTTGCCCATTGTACTCAGGAATTGTAGATTTCCTTAACTTTCTCTTCATATTCATCAGGTTTATTGTTCTTTCGATTATTCAGTACCCGAAAAGTCAATAGAATTAAGATTAGAATCACAGATCCATCCCTAATCATCATCAACGGATCATTTGCATATACCTCGGTTAAAGGGATTTCCTGATTTGTGAGAGGGAGGGGATTGGACTGGTAAGTATTGTCAAACTTAATCATTAGATATTCGTCCGGTTTTGATATGTTCACAATTGGACCAGTCATCAATTTCAATGTAGGAGCATGCGTGACCATAGATATATCTAATATTATAACAGATCCGTCACCTCGCGTTCTCGTCTCCTTATAAATTGGATAATATCCAAAATGAATGTTAGTTACAAGTACATTCCATCCATCAACAATAGTATTGTTTCGCTTTTTCAACTCATCCTCCCAAGATTTCACAGATACTGCGTTGGGGAAAAATATATACTCTCCAATAAAGGGAAAATCAGTACTAATTGTTATTGAAGATTCAATCAAAGGATCGTAATAATAGGATGATCCATTGAATATGATATTAGATGATCGTGGATATAGTACCGCTTTCGGAGTCTTTGTAATTGGGTCATATTTCAAACCTATATCGGCATTATGAACTGTAAGGTTTGTATTAAAGAGAGAAACATTGACATAGTCAAGTTCTTTTGGAATGGTGATAGTAGCGTTAAACCCATCCCACGGTATCAAGGAAGGGATATTTCCGTCACTATTTTGCGAATAACTAGGAGAAGGTAAAGTAGACAATAGCAGAAGTAAGGGCAATACAGTACGAATCATTTCCTCACCTTTCTCAATAGTAATAATATACCGAGAATTACAAAAAGAGCGATTACCAATACAATCAGTGTATCAATCAATTTTTTCCGAGCATATTCTTCCTGCCCCTGAGAAAGAAGTGAATAATTTCGCTCAACAGGGTCATAATCAAGGAGTGTAAATGTAACATCAAAATCAAAACTGGAATAAGATTTATCTATGTATAAACGATTGGCTCTCTCGATTGTAATTGACTGAGAAACTCCAGTTGAAGTCGAAACCGAAAAGTGAATTAGTGCCCCCGAAATATCAGAGCGGGTCTCTTTGTAAATGTTTTGGCTTTGATCATACGAACTATCTACAATCTCAGACATATTCTTCCGTAATTGGAGAAAAGTAGACCAGTCACTTGAGTCAGGATTCCATACAAAGTTATTTTCCTTTACGATTTTCACTGGAAAACCCCAGTCTGGACATAGAGAGCACCCATACATCGGGAAACGTGATCTAAGAGTACTATTTGTTAGATTAACTCTCAAATCATCAATTACAAAGGAAGAATTTGGATTTCCAAATATCGAAGCATTGATAGGAATAATATCTTCTTGGGAATAATATTCAACTTTGTAAAAAATGAGATTATAATTATCAGGATTACTTTCATATCCTGAAACAAACAAGGAAAACTGTGAAGTTATTAGGAGAAAAAGAATTTCAATATGCTTCACACCTTATTTGGTAAATTGCATAATTTAACATTTACCTTATTGCTCCTGAAAATATGTTATCCGAAAATTATATAAAGAATTAATTTTTCGAAATTTATCTATGTTTACCAAAAGAAGTAGATTTTTAGGGTTCATGATTATCATTGTAATGATGAATGTGAATTTCAGTACACCGTTGGCGTATTCTCAAAATATAAGTTTTGACAGATAGATTGTTAAAAATTCATCGTATTCGCAAACAGGAACATTTCCAGATCAAAAATCGACATATGAAGTAAAGATTGAATTCAAAGTGTACACTCGAACAGTCGATGGTAATTGGGTTCAAAGATATTCTTCTGGGAATGTATACTCACCAAATGTGATTCCATATCCAACGACTAGAGTTGATGGATACTATGGTTCTTCATTGAACACTAATTCTCCCGTATATATTAAAATATCAGCAAGTTATAAGTATGAAAAACAAGTTACAAAGACTGTACTATCAAATGAATGTTTTAATATTTTCCCGGTGTGTTTCCGTAAAGTCTCTGTTATAGAAGAAGGATGGACCTCCCTAGGGACAAAGATAAGGTATTATTACCAATCACAATATTCACCAAACGCATATTCGGATTATATCTCGTTATCATTTGTGTTGGAAGGAGGAAAAATTGAGCTCAAGTATTTCTTGAGTTATTATTAGGAGGAATAATGAAATGAAGAGGAAAATACTAAACGTTATTATTATTACGATGGTATGGATGGGGGTAATTTTTCCAGCAGAGGTAGCTAGTGATTCATCGATTGCTCGGGCAGATTATATTGAAGCAAATCTCATTAAAATTTCATACAATAAAGCATTTAGTGACTGGGAAGTAGGAACACCTCTAAAAATTACAGTATATGTGTATGTAAAGGACATTAACGGAAGATGGACTTCTCTTGGGGAATTAGGAGATTGGTCATCCCTTGTTAATGAAGGAGTTAGTAGACTTATTCCAAACCCAACAATTGGTACAAAATTGGGATATTCTGGAACATATATTGCTTCAATTGGAGATTCAACTTCATCAGGGATCAAATTTAAGTTTTTCTTGCAGTATTCTAAACCAGGATGGTTTGTAAATGATGCAAAGTGGCTTGCTGAGAAAACCTATACCTTATCGGACACGTTCAACTCAATTGGTCAGTACACTACTCAAAAGTCTTATAGCTTCAAAGTAATGGGTGGTGAATTGTCAATATTGTACGGATACACCATCACTGATTAATAAGTGTTAAAACAAAGCACATTTTGGTTTGATTATATGTTCTTTCTTATTAAACTTAAGAAAAATCAATTGTTTCTTACCGGCTTTGTTTTTCTTCTAATATCACTGACATTCATATTTTCAATTTTTGCGTTAGAGGTAAGTTTGAATGGTTACCAGTCATCCCAAGTGTATAATTATGAAGATGCAAACTTCAATCAATCTTCTGTGATAATAACTGGACAAATGTACGGGAAACCAAGTAATGAAAATTACCAGCAATATTTCAGCAATATCTACTCAGATCTTTTGGAAAGGTACCCTTCCACTTGGTGGGAGACATATAGTTTCTATGGGGAATATCTAACTGTGAAATTCTTAGATTCAAACATTAGTTCGACTGTACATGTACTAATCGTTCCTGAATATGATTTTTATGTTTTAACTGACGAGAAGGTTGATGCCGTTCTTATTTATCCTAGTATACCTCAATTATCAAATGAGACAGAATTGGAGGTGAAATTGGATAACTCATCGGCTTATCTTACTCTCACGGGAAATTATAATGATAACATAAGGATAATACAGTCAATCAATCAGAGAGAGAATATTTTAGTGGTATCTGAAGGAAGCAAATTCGCGATAGATAGGGACGTATCAAGCTATCAGTTATATTTGAAACTAAAGTACCAAGATTATTCAGCCATTAATAGATTTAATCCACCTTCATTCGCTAGATCACTAGTCTTACCATTGGAGAAATTTATGAAGAGTAGAAATCAAGATCCCAGCTTTGCTTTTTCCTTCACATACGATGAAGACCTATTTGATGAAGGTATACTTCAATTTCAGTATATCATAGTCATATTTTATGCGGGATTAGTTTTCCCCTTATATTCTTCAATCCTATTTTCAACAGGAGTTTTTGCTAAATATTTATTCGAAAAGCAGCGTAAAGAAAAAAGAATCTATCAAATGAGAGGATTCAGCTTAAACTTGTACTCTGTACAAAATACATTATTATTCTTATTCACAATAATTTTGTCAAATGGAATTTCCCTTTTAGTCACAAATTTTATTCTGAAAATTGGAATATTCAAAATATATTATTCAGGATACTTTAGATTGTCGGTTCTAATCGAGATTGTCCTTACAATTGTATTCTTAACAGCTCAACATATTTCGTTCGTTTCAGAGAGACTTTATCAATTCGAAACCACTCCCAAAGAAACAGATACAATAGGAGCAATAAGCCCGACTCTCTTTCTCCTTACTTGTTCAGCAATCTTAAGTATATTCAGTAGTTTCTTATCGATTTCAATTTCATTTATGATTGCTATCATCGTGATAATATTGTCAATAATTTTGATACTATCCACAGGATATGTTTTCAAAAAATCATTTATCCCAATACTATTCCAGAGAGCGAGGAAGACGAGAAACAAACGAATATTTTTAGCTGCTGCTAGGATGAGGTTATATAAAGACCGCACTTCGCAATCCTTCAGTTCCATCTTTGTTATCATAATAGTTATAATAATATTTATTTCAGTTCCAGCGGGAATTATATCCACAGTAGAATACAGCAGATATTATGCAATTGGAGGTAACATGCAAATTAAATCCTACGAACCTCTTCAGCAAGATAATATCTCATATATTGCACAGAATCTTGGGTTTAAGGGGAAAGTTGTTAGATCACTAACAATAAACTCCATCCCAGGAATTGAATATGTTAATTCAATCCAGTTGATTTCTATTAATAAAAGTGGACTGGAAATTATTTCAAAATTTCTGGAAATCGATTTAGGAAATCTACAAGGATGGGATACTGACAACAGTATAATTCTTGACAAGACGTATATAGATCAAGGAGGTCAAGATAACTTTATCATACAAGGATATTGGTTTGACAATCAATCGGAATACACTAAGAATCTGAAAATATCGACATTATTGAAAGACTTACCCCTAACCACTAAATCCACATCATATGGAGAACCTACAAATACAGGGGGTTGGACAGCAATTATCTCAGAAAGTGCATTAAGTAAACTAGTACAAAACTCAAATATAACTAGTATAAACTACAGGTACCACTTCATTGGTGAGGTTTCTATGAAAGACAAGTTGGGTGATGTTCAGAAAAAATTTCCTGATTTGAGCTTTGAACTCGTTCCTACCCCAATGGAGATTAACAATGAATTTCATTTATCAGATCTGACTAGAGGATTACTCTTGTCAACAATTTCGATGGTACTCTTATATTACGGAGTAATGGGCGTTGTTAGTATAAACGAAGGCAAAAAAAGATTTAAAATGCTCACAATCTTGCATCTTGATAAGAAAGCTTCAAGTGAAATCGGAATTATCTCGACTTTTCTACCCACATTCATTGCCTTGTTAATAGGAACATTGGTTGGTTTTATAATAAGCTCTCAACTTCTATTTATAATTCGGTCTTTAGGCTTTAGATATGCTGTAATATCCCATTTCCGATTATTTTCCCTAAATTATGAGATCTTCAGGGAGTTGGCAATGATAACAATAATTCTTGTAGTATTGATATCTATCCACTACAGAATTCAAATTCAGAAATACTCTCTCAATAGGGAAAAGGACGTAGTGTAGGAGGAGAAATTATGGATATTATAGTGTCAGATCTATCAAAATCATATCATCTCAAGGATCTAGAGTATGTAGTCCTTAAAGGGATAAACAGTGAATTCTATAAGGGAACATTAACTTGTGTGATAGGATACAGTGGAAGTGGAAAGTCAACATTTTTCAAGATTATTGCTGGACTAATCTTAAAAAATATGGGTAGTGTCATGTACGGGTATGAAGAATTGAAAGAGCTAGATATTCTTCGAGTATTCCGGAAGAAAAATATAGGATATCTAGGACAATATCCAGAAGACCAACTCTTTTTAGATTTGACAATCAAAGATAATCTGAACTTTCTACTAAAAAAATATGGATATTCTAGAGGGGAAAGAAATACCAAAATGAAGCAATTGATGAGATATGTAGGGATAGATTATCTCAGTTTGGATGATAAATGTAAGATACTCTCAGGGGGTGAATTACAGAGGTTAGCACTCGCATCAACACTTGCTAAGGACCCGTCAATAATCCTTGCTGATGAACCCACAGGAAATGTAGATTTCCGAACAGCAAAGATAATTATTCAGCTATTGAAAGATTTAGCGAAGAAACAAGGAAAGACAGTAATAATTGCGAGTCATGATACTATGGTGCAGAGATATGCAGATGTAACTTATAGATTGACTGATGGGCGAATATCCGAAGAATTGAGAAAAGGGGTATCAGTAGATAATAAGGGGTTGATCCCACTACGAATCACAAAAGGGGGAACAATTACTTTACCCGAATCAGTTATGGAAAGTTTGCCACCTGTTTCAATGGTTTACTTAGAAAAGAAAGGAAATGATGTTGTAATCCATTTCGGAGGTAAAAAGAATGAGTAGGCAACTGGAGGTAGTTGAGCTCTCAAAGAAATTTCCAGGGAGAGACCCGCTATTTGAAGGACTTTCAATGCAGGTAGATGAAGGGAGTTTTCATATCATTCGCGGAAGGTCTGGCTCTGGAAAATCGACCCTTCTCCAAATTATAATGGGATTCGAGAATTATGACCAAGGACAAATATTTTTCGAGGGAAAAAACTTGAAGGAAATGTTACGATCTACACCCTTACATTACCAGAAATCGATAGGATACATGATTCAAAATAATATCCTACTTCCTGAATTAAACATATTAGACAACATTACGTTAGGTATCTTCGAGGAGTTTGAGTGGAGGGATAGAGTTGAGAAAGCATTTAATATCCTAGATCTGCTAGGGATAAGGCACCTTCATAATAGGTACATTAATGAAATAAGTGGGGGTGAATTACGGCGTGCAAATTTAGCATTAGCAATCATCAATAGGCCAAAAATACTTCTTCTAGACGAACCAACAAGTAACCTTCATTCAGAGCTTGCAAAAGAGATTTTCTCACTGATTGGAAAACTTTCGAAGGAGGGGGGCATGACGGTAATAATGTCAACCCATGATAGATCACTAAGGATACAAAATGGACACTACTACGAAATCGAGAATCAGAAGATGGTTAACCGGAAATTAGGATAATCAACGGATATTGAAAGATTGACCATTCAATTTGGCAAGAACATGCCAAGAATCAAAGTATGGGAAACAACCTAAAATAAGCCAGATTCATTCCTCTCCTAATAAGATACTAATAGTTGAGTCGATGGATATGGAAAGAAGCTACAGTATAACCACAAGACAGGGGAGGTCGATGTTTGTCAATGTCTACGAGGAAATCTGGGACGAGAGCAAAGGTGTACTCGGGGTGGTCCTTATCCATGCCTTTCCTCTGAGCTCGGACATGTACCGGGAACCAACTTTACTCTTCGGGTCTCTACGTTCTTCTCTATTAGACCGCTGGGGTGGTGTGAAACTCGTCCTCCCCGATCTACCCGGTTTCGGGGAGAGCGCAGCATTCGCCAAGCCTCCAGATAGCTTACAGTGGTACGTCGACTCGATCAACGACGTCGTGAAGAGGGAGAACTTGGAGGATCTGATCATAGGTGGTTGCTCGATGGGGGGCTACATCGCCCTTGCCTACGTGGAGAGATACGACTCACTGGGACTGGTGCTCATAGATACAAGGACGGCTGCGGATACCCAGGAGGGAAGGGACGGAAGAATCTCTACCGCCAAGATGATCGCCACCGCCACGAGGACTTTCCCCGACGCTGGGAATATCGGAAGACTCACGTTGAGGTCAGCTTCTATCAGGGAATTCGTGGAGGGGCTGAGCTCGAAGCTGATCTCGGAAAGATCCAAGGATAAGACACTTCTGCGCTCCATCCTTGACTCACAGAATCCAGAGGCAGTTCGACAGGCGCTCTATGGAATGGCCGGCCGGAAAGACACTTCGGATGTGCTGAGGAACTACCAAGGTAAGGTGCTCATCGTTGTGGGTGAGGAGGATGTTCTGACCCCCGTGAATTACTCGAAGGAGATGGCAAACTTGGCCAAGAAATCGGAGTTGCGGGTTGTGAAGGGATCGGGGCATTTGGTCCCCTTCGAGAAAGCCGAAGAGTTCAGGGCTATACTCTCAGAGTGGATATCAACAGTTTAAATCCCGAAGCGTAACCTCGATCCCAGTTCCTCAGGGAGGCAGCACTGGATCACGTCTACTATGACATCCTCCACGTCGTAGGGAACCCTCCGGAGGTCTACTTCCTTGGACTTGAAATCGACGATAGCGTAGGCAGCTCTGTGGTCGTTGTCACGGGGTTGTCCAACCGACCCAGGGTTCACAAAGATCTTACCGGTGTGGGATCTGTGGATTCCCTGTATATGCGAGTGCCCGACGAACAGCCAGTCTGTGGAGGTATCTGCGAGAGCCTCCTCTATGGACTTCTCGAAGAGCTCCTTGGTAGGGCCGTAGATGTAGTCGAAGAGAGTTGTTGGATGTCCGTGAACAAGAGTCACACTTCCATATGGTGTCTTGAGCACAGCCTTCAGGGGGAGGGAAAGAATCCACTTCTTGTCCTCCTCACCGAGGATCTTGTTCGTGTATTTCAGTGCTTCCTGAGCTTGGGGTCTTGAGATCTTGTAAAGGGGATTACTCAGATCGACAGCTGCCCAGTCGTGGTTCCCCATCACGTTGTAATCAACAAGTTCCTTGACTAGGTTGAGTACCTCTATGGGTTTGGTGTAGTATCCCACCAGATCACCCAAGCAGATGATCCCGTCGTACTCCTGGAATTGGAGATCCTTCAGGACTGCTTGGAATGCCGGAAGATTGGAGTGAATGTCACTTATCACAACGACCTTCCTCATGTCTGATTCTATTACCTCTACATCAAACATGGCTGAAGGATTCTCGGACATTCAATCTACTGTTGATTCCAACCAATAAGAGCATTACTATGTGCTTTATCCATTTTTCCAAAATCCTCAAATTCAGAATTTCTTCTTGATATAGATCAATCTGAGAAGATACAGAATTGCTCCAAACTCAAAAAGGGTAAGGGTCCCGGTATAGTATGCTTCGAAAATGTTTCCACTGTGATAAAAAATCTGGACGAAGTTCCAGAAGAATGAGTTCACAAGTAGGATCACAACGACGAAGAATGCTATGGTCTGTAACTGAAGAAAGAGGTACCGCCGGTTCAGCAGCATGCTGTCTTTGGTTGAGTCAGTAATGGCGAAAGAGGTTCCTTTCAGCCTCCCCTTGAACTTCCCGTAAGCTTCTCTGCTCTCCTGTGTTGCAGGTGTGATGACCCGACGGGAGTTAACGGACTGGAGGGTGAAGGTATCGAACATGACCATGACGACCAAGTTTATCGCTAGTAAGCTGTATGCAGTCACCTTGATCGGATCGTTGAGCGGGTCCACGATCAGGTCGATTTGGGCACCGCCAGAATACTCCCCCGACACTATTGAGAGGAGCATGATTGAGAAGAATGCATAGTATATCTTCTCAGACAGTTGGATCTTCAGAACCACAATCACGAGGATCATGGATACAAGAACCACAATGGGAATGATGTAGTTCACGCCCTGTACAAGGTAGAGGTACAGGAAGAGCAGGACCAGAGTGAAGTGGTGGAGCCCGATGTGCAGGGTGCTCTTCTGCACGTACCTAAAGTACCGGTACCCTAGTTGGTAGTACAGGTTTTCTTCGCCAGATATGATCTCACTGGAAAATTTGTCCTCACTCATGTTATGACCTCCACAGTCTCCCGAAGTGGGAGAACATCGATCTGTTGATTACGGTGACCACGTTCTCCATAGGTCCGAGGAAGAAACCATAGATCCCACCAAGGCGGTTGAGCTTCTTCTTGAACGTTATGGCGTCTATATACTCACCCTGCTCGATCGAGCGGTCGACGATCTCGTTGAGGAAAATCCCGTAATCAGACTCCCCGTAGTCCTTGGCCGTGTCCTTGATGTTACTTTGATACGAGAACCGGTATCCAAAGACATCGAGGAACAACACCCTGTTCTTGTTCAGAATCATCGTACGGATGCATCCAAGTATCTCCGAGGATGGAGTCTCTATATCCCCTATAATGATGAAAAGCGAGTTCGTGATCCGCTTCTTGGCGATGTGTTGTCTGAGCTTGCGGTAACTGGCGTACTCGTCGAGAGGGAGGAGGGAGAAGATGCTCGACCAGATCTTCATCTTGTCCCTCGGACTCAAGGACGGATCGTAGTGTACCTTAACGTCTTCGTCAAAGAAGATGTAGCCGCATGGCTGGTTCTGCTCGATTATCCCCTGGTATATGTCCATGCTCACCCCAAGGCTAAAATCAAATTTCCTACCGCGCATGCTTGTTCCCCCCTGCACAACGATGTACGACTCTAACCTCTTCTCCTCTTCGAACTCCTTGGAGATCAGCTTGCCAGCTCTTGCAGAAGCGGGCCAATAGACTATCTTTGAAGGGTCTCCCCTGATGTAGTCTCTGAGACCGTGGAAATCTGTACCGATGCCTTTGCTCTTTGTTGAAAAGATCCCCACAAGTTTGGAAAAGGTCATCAGAGTCTGTGCATGGTTCACACTGGAACCGAGTCTAGACGGGAACACCTTGACACCAAGTTCGTCCACGTGCTCGAGCTTTGACTCGAAGAGTTTTAGACCGTCAGTGAGTGATACCTTAATGGGTCCGATCGCAAAGCTACCCCTTGCGGATGGGAGGAATGCAACGTTGAAATTCCGCTTGGTGTTTGGGGGAAGGGCCAGATAGTAGTTCTTCTGGCTCTCAACGTAGTACATGGAAGGTGGAAGCTCCACTTGGATCATGATGAAAGGTGTAACCATCGGGGAGTTATTAGAGATCACGATGTGGACGACGTCCACCTCTCCCCGGTAGAGCAGGCTATTCCGAAGTTTTACCTCGATATCGAGGTTTAGACCCTTGACCTGTCTTCTAAGCACGAAGTACGAGATGACATACCCTATCATGACCACAGGTGTGACGACGAAAAACATCGTCGGAATTGTGAGCGATAGCGCTATAAAAATTGCAGATATCCCGAGGAAGACCTTTCCCCGGAATGTCAAGATTATCTCCAATATACCACCCTATATCTCTACTTTGGACTTCTCCACCAATGTCGAGATGACGTCTTTGGGATCAACCCTGTCCAGCTCGGCTTCATGGCTGAGGATAATTCTGTGGTTCAGGACATCGAAGGCTATATACTTGATGTCATCCGGGGTTATGAAGTCCCGCCCGTTGACGGCCGCAACTGCCTTGCCCAGTTGCATAAGGGCTATACTTGCACGAGGAGAGGCACCCATCTCAATGCTCGAGTTGTTCCGGGTTCCCGTAACAATGTTGAGGATGTACTCGATAATCTGGTCAGAGATGTCTATATCTAGAATGGACTTCTGGATATCCCTGATGATATCACTGTTTAGCAAGGTTTCTACAGGGGGATGGAGATTGTTGTGCTTGATATAGAGCATCTTTTTCTCACTTTCTCGCTCGGGGAAGTCGATGAGTAGCTTGATCAGGAATCTGTCCTGTTGTGCCTCGGGAAGTGGATACACTCCGGCATTCTCCAGTGGGTTCTGGGTGGCCATTACAAGGAAGGGATCGGGTAGCTTCCTTGCCGCACCCTCTACAGAGACCTGCCGCTCTTGCATTGCTTCGAGAAGTGCCGCTTGCGTCTTTGGTGGGCTCCTGTTGATCTCATCACAGAGCAGAAGGTTAGTGAACACGGGTCCCTCGAGGAACTCAAACTCTAGCGTCTTCTGGTTGTAGACATTTACTCCTGTGATGTCAGAGGGCATAAGGTCAGGAGTGAATTGCACCCGACCGAACCCTATCCCGAGGATCTCAGCGAGAGTAGATGCGGTTAGGGTCTTTGCAAGCCCAGGATTTCCTTCGAGGAGGACATGTCCGTCAGCCCACAGGCAGACCAGCATTTTCTTGATGTAGTTCTCATATCCGACGAGTCGCTTGCTCGCCTCCTCAATAATCGATTCCGTAATTTCTTTGATCTGATCTGGTTTCATCGACAATCGGAATTTTACTTACATCTATATTAATTCAACGAGACTGCAGAAATTAATTGATTAATTATCCAGCAAAAGTGTAAAAATGAGCCTATAGCCACCGGGTCAGATTTGATTCCAGATAAGTGTGCAATTCCGAGTAAATCTGACGGAGCTTGTTGAAATCAGTGATGTCTGAGAGGTCTGGGTACTTCTGTCTGAACTCAGCTAGAAAGTCGGACCCCTTGCCAGTGCTCTCGATCTTCGAAAGAAGTTCGTGGATGGCGATATGGATTGTCCCCCTCTTCATCCTCTGATAGAGTATGTACTGCTCACTTATCTGCCGTTCTACCTTGGTTGGTCGAGAGATGACAAGTGGCTTGAGATCCTCGCGCGTATAGTCTTTACTCATCCTAACCTTCAGCTTGCTCATGATGTTGATATTCCTGCGGCTGGAAATGAGGAGGAGACCGACGAACAAGCCAACAATAGGCACGACCAGGGAGGAAGAGACAAATGTCAAATAGGCACCTATGACGAAACTCAGGATTCCATTAGTAGACATGAGGTCAATCGCTTGGTGGCTCTCATCGAAAATTATAGTATCTATCCCGAACTGCTCGGAGAGAAAGAGGAGGATTAATATGGAGTAGAATGCATTTCCAGTGTCATACTGTACTCCTTGGTACGTGAACTTCGAGT
>JALWRB010000230.1 GCA_027077875.1 Candidatus Heimdallarchaeota archaeon | reverse complement strand
TACTTTCAGCTCAATTCCTTCCTCTCCGAGGAGTGGTTGGCAGAGTACCTTGGAGTACATGGAGAACCATTTGATTTGACTGGTGGACTTATCTCATTCGCTGCGGTAGGTATTGGATATATCCTTGGATTCTATCTTTACCACATTAACCCAGCTGCTCGTAAAGCATTCAGGGGCAAGGCACTCGGATGGATGGGAACCGTTGCAGAGAAGAGATTTGGTATGGATATGCTGATCTCTTGGATTGCTATGGATGTCACCGTCAAGAGAGTCTCTCCTGCACTGGCTGCAGTTGATGAGAGAATCATAGACGAATACCTCATCAACACAGTTGTCAGCCAGCAGTTGGCACTTGGTTCTGCGGAGCTCGCCGACACCTTCGATCAAGAATATATTGACGGAGCGGTCAACGGTACGTGGAAGGTAGTGAGGTATATCGGTAGGCAGTTCCGCAAGCTACAAACTGGTCTAACCGGTAACTACGCACAATACATGGCGGTTGGTTTCGTCCTCCTCCTCTTTGCTGTGACCATACTCAACGAGCTTGGACTGGCTAATTTCTACTGATCTAAAGTCATATTCACGATAATACATTCAGATCATTTCATCCTATTACAATCAGATCATTTCATCCTATTACAATCAGCGTTTAACATTCTAGTATATTCATCTATTACATGCTTTAGAGGGATAATTCCAAAATCCAGATTACAGAAGTATGAATTCGGATATCATTTTTACACATTCTACGAAATTTACTGGGGAAATCTGTCATCGTAAGTGAGCATTTTTACGCTGGACTTCTGACATTAGACCACTTTATTCGTGCTTCAGGCATTCTAATGCAAACTGTGTATTTGCCAAATTTCTACCATGAACTTTCACGTCAAAGAGATTCAAGTCCTAACAATTAAATTATGAACCTTTGACCATGATGTGAGAAAAGCAGTATGTCTTCAGATGCAATTAATCTCTTACAAGTTATTCTCTACCTGCCATTAGGGTTCTCAATCCTGATTATGCTATTCGGTAGGTTGATGCCTGAGAAAAAGAACATGCACAAGTACATTGCCACAGGTGTTGTCTTCGTAGAAACAGTTCTCACATTTACTCTGTGGTTCTGGAAATTTCTAAACGGAAGCGGTGAGATGATCACCGACGATCCAGTTACTTGGTTCTCGGTTCAGGGACAGTTCAAGGTCACATACCAGATTGGTGTAGATGGACTATCTATGCCACTTCTGCTTCTGTCCATGATCGTATTCCTCGCTTCCGTCGTGTCGAGTTACTACATTCATGACAGGGAGGATCTGTACTACGGTCTTTTCCTCATGCTCATGACGGGAGTAATCGGGACATTCATCACCCTTGACCTCTTTCTGTTCTTCATCTTCTGGGAAGTCACACTCGTACCGATGTTCTTCATCATCGCCATTTGGGGTGGTCCGAACAAGTACTATGCTTCATTCAAGTTCTTCATCTATACCCACCTCGCTTCGCTGGTGATGCTGATCGGGATCTTTTACATGTATATCAACGGAGATGGTTCCTTCAACATGATCACGCTAAGGGACTACTTCGCCACTTCTGGTATCTCAAATGGACTGATCATGACGATCTTCTTCCTTGTGTTCGTCGGATTTGTCACAAAGTTCCCACAGGTTCCAGTACACACGTGGCTTCCTGATGCTCACGTTCAGGCTCCCTCTCCTGGCTCTGCCATCCTTGCAGGATTACTGCTCAAGATGGGTGGATACGGTCTGATGAGGGTTGGCTTCTGGATCTTTATGAAGACGTCTTTCTTCACCTCAGACGAGGGTAAGCTGGTCAGGCTCACTCTATTGGTTATCGCAGTGATCTCAATGTTCTACCCAGCACTCATTGCCCTGAAGCAGCAGGATCTCAAGAGGATGATTGCATACTCATCAATCTCTCACATGGGTGTGGTGCTTATCGGACTTGCGGCATTCAACGAGACCGGTTTCGTCGCTGCTATCTTCATGATGGTCGCTCACGGTGTTATCTCCCCTGCACTCTTCCTCCTGTCTGGGATCATTGAGCACAACACCAAGAGCCACACGAGGATCATCGACCGAGTCGGTGGGCTCGCCGAGAAGATGCCTTACTCAGGCGCCCTCTTCGTGTTCATGGGATTCGCATCTGCAGGACTTCCACTGCTCGCAGGGTTTGTGGCTGAGTTCTTGGCATTCTCCTCGATCTTCAGGTCAGACCTCTTCCCAAGCTACCAGGTGATCATCTACGTCGGTGTTCTGAGCATAATCATCACAGCTTCATACTACCTGTGGGCGATGATGAGGGTTGTGTTCGGGAAGTCCGGTGAGGAACTCGAGGACTCCACTCCTGCCAAGTGGTGGGAGATCGGTCCTATCTACCTTCTTGCATTCTTCACCCTGCTCTTCGGAGTTGTACCTGGTGTCATTCAGGCAGTTATGAACGACTGGGCACTGTCGATCTTTTAGGGGCTGTTTGGCATGACATTCGAAAATACATTATCTGCATTTCTCCCCGTGTACATCCTAGTTGGGGGTATCGTTCTCCTCCTGCTGAGCGATGTGTTCGTCAAGAAGAGGGGAGTCTCCTTCGGATTGACAGTGGTCACGCTATTCAGCGCAATCCTCGGAGTATATGCATATGATGGTGCATTGCCAGGAGATGGAAACTTCTTCTTTGGAATATTCTACCGCAATTTTGCTACATTGACTCTGTTCGCCAGTATCTTTGTGGCATTCCTCATCTACCACGATTTCTCTGATGATATGCTCTCATGGGATCTTGGTGTGGTCTATACCCTGATGCTCCTCGCTAACGCCGGAGGGCTCTTGGTAGCTTCCGCGACCAATCTCATCCCACTGTATATCGGTTTCGAGCTCATGGCTATCCCCAATTATGGGATGGTTGCATACAAGAGCAAGGAGAGAAACGCGTCTGAGGCGGCGATGAAGATTTTCATTCTCGGTGCACTCGCAACATCACTCACAGTCTTCGGTCTGTCCCTCCTCTATGGAGCGACTGGATCATTGCAATTCAATACAGTCGTCGCTTCAATCGTAAGCGATGTCACCGCCCTGAAGCTTCTCGCATCGTTCATGCTGGTAGCTGGAGTCTCCTTCAAACTGGGTCTAGTACCCTTCCACTGGTGGATCTCTGATGTCTACGCAGGAGCACCCGTGAGCATAGTCAGCTTCATGGCAGCAACGACCAAGGTCATCGGTTTCACCTTCGCCTTTCAGCTATTCCTCAAGGCGATACCCAATTGGAGTGATCAGTGGGTCTTCGCATTCACGGTTCTGACCATCCTGACCATGATCATTGGAAACGCTCTCGGTGTGCTGCAGAGAAGGGTCATGAGGATCATGGCATACTCGTCGATCGCTCAGGCAGGATACATTGCAGTCACATTTGTGAACTACGCTCTTGTGTCTGACTCCAATGACAAGTCCTTCGCCCTCGCAGCGGGTTTCATTCAGCTCATCGCTGTTGTTCTTCTAAAGATCAGCGCCCTGAGCGTCGTGCTCATCGTGGTCAAGTCTTACGGTTCCGACGACCTCTCGAACTTCCGAGGGCTTTTCACCAGCAACCCAATTGTCGGGCTCTCATTTATGTTCGCCCTGATGGGTCTAATGGGTGTTCCCCTCCTCGGTGGACTGGGCTTCCTTGGGAAGTTCCTCATCGTACTCGCAGCAATCGAAGCAAACACTGCAATCTCATGGACACTGGCAATCGTCCTCATCACTGGTTCGGTGATTTCCATCTTCTACTACATGAGGATTATCAACGAGGTGATGGTCAAGGAGGATGCCCCTGAGAAACCCCTGAAGACGAGCGTCCTTGTGAACTTCGTGCTCATAGTCCTGACATTGACCAACCTCGGTCTGATGTTCATGGGTGAGGTAATCCCATTCTATAAGCTCTTTTAATTAAAAAACAAGCCTAAAATCCGTAGTATTTAACCTGATATTTATTAACGAAATTCTCGACCTTATGTTAGATCAATGATCGATTCCGACAAGGCTGAAAAATTAAAGGAAGACGCTGTAGACCTCTTTGAGGGTGATCGACAGCTGATTGTTAACGCCATTAACGACGACCTAAAAACTCAATATGGTGACTCCTTTGTGTATAAAATGATCTCTCCCTACTTCGGTACTCAGGGTAAGAAGCTCAGACCTCTGCTATCGGTCTATGTCTACCGCCTTATTGCAGGGGACAACGCTCCACTCAAGAAGATTCACCCGATCCTCTCTGCAATCGAGATCGCTCACAACGCCAGTCTCATCGTGGACGACGTTTTCGACAAGGACGAGCTCAGAAGAGGTGACCTGTCGTTCTTCGTGAAGTACGGGACCTTTGCTGCACTGTCTATTGCATACAATCTCTCAGCCTTTGTCTTTGACCTAGCTACCCGAACCGACCACGCAGAGGTGGTCAGGACCGTCGGTGGTGCGGCGTCTGATCTCTCATACGCCCTGTATCTCTCCAAGGACCTCAAGTCCTCGACGATCATATCAGAGGATTACTTCATGGATGTCCTTCGGAAGAAGACCAGTTCTCTTTTCAGATCTGCAGCAAAGGCTGCTGCACTGCTCGCCACTGATGACCGCGAGCTCATCGAGGAGATGGAGGTTTTCGGCGACAACTTCGGAACCGCATACCAGCTCAGGGATGACGTCCTCGCTATCCAAGGCACCTTCGACGATCTGGGTAAAGAACCCGACAGCGACATAGTGAACAGATTCCAGTCGCTGATCACGATCGAGGCGTTCAACAGGGTAAAAGGAGAGGATCACCGCATTCTCAGCGAGTTCTACCTCCAGGATATTGACTATGATCCTGAGATTATCCGCGGTATACTCATCCGCTCTGGTGCTACACAGGCCGTGATGGAACGCTGCCTTGACTACCGTCAAATGTGCCTGAATACACTGGACAGGTTCGCCGAATCCTCCACCAAGCACAAACTTACCGAGCTCCTGCTCAAGATCAATTTCGACAAAGTCGTAAAATACGATGAATGATTCAACGCAACTTGAAGCAATTACTTTTATGAATAGAAAATACGGATGGTTGGAGAGAACAATTATGACTCGAAAAATCAGATTAGCTATCGCTGGTCTCGGTAACTGTGCCTCAGCAGTCATCCAAGGTATCCACTACTACAAGGACGCAGCTGACGACGAGACAGTGCCCGGTCTCATGCATGTGAGATTCGGACCATACCACGTTTCAGATATTGAGATAGTTGCGGTATTCGAAGTCAATTCACGAAAGATCGGCAAGGATGTCGCCGACGCCATCAAGGAGGCACCAAACTGTGTGCAGACCTTCGCAGAGGTCCCCAAGACCGGAGTCATCGTCCAGCCGGGACCAATCGGAGATGGTGTGGCCTCCCATATGAGGGAGTCCTTCTTCTGCTACGATGAGACCAAGACCAAGCCAGTTGACGTCGCTCAGGTACTCAGGGACGTCAAGGCAGACGTGCTCGTCAACTTCCTCCCCGTGGGTTCCGAGGATGCCACCAAGGTCTATGCACAGGCTGCCCTCGACGCAGGTGTGGCATTTGCCAACGGTATTCCTTCGTTCATCGTGTCGGACAAGGAGTGGGCAGAGAAGTTCACAAAGGCGGGCATACCCTGTGCCGGAGACGACATCAAGTCTCAGCTCGGTGCGACCATCCTCCACCGGGTGCTGATGCAGTTGATGAAGGACAGGGGCATTGCCGTCGACCAGACCTTCCAGTTGAACATCGGTGGAAACACCGACTTTGAAAACATGAAGAGAGAGGAAAGGTTGACGACCAAGAGGATCTCGAAGACCGAGGCCGTGACCAGTGTCCTTGACTATGACATCCCTGTGAGGATTGGTCCCTCGGACTACGTCCCCTTCCTCGCCGATGAGAAGGTCTGCTATATCAACGCCGAGGGCAGGAACTTCGGTGACCAGCCCATACACCTAAACCTCAAACTTTCCGTCCAGGACTCCCCCAATAGCGCCGGAGTGATGATAGATGTCATCCGTGCACTGGCGATTGCACAGGACAGGGGTATTGCAGGACCGCTCATCACCATGAGCTCCTACGCATTCAAACATCCTCCCGAGCAGGTCCCGGACTTCTTGGCGAGGGAGAATATCGAGAAATACATCAGAGGTGAATTAGAGAGATGATGGGAAACAACTCAAATGCAATTAAGGTAGCAGTCGCCGGTGTCGGGAACATGATTTCCGGGTTGATCCAAGGGCTGTACTACTACAAGGACAAGCCCAATGACAAGACCATTCTGCACCCCAAGGTCGGTGGTTTCCAGATTAACGACATCCACATCGTCGCAGCCTTTGACGTGAGCAAGGAGAAGGTGGGCAAGGACGTCACCGAGGCGATCTTCGCTCCACCGAACAAGACTCCGACCACGATGGATATCCCTCCACTCGGAGTGAAGGTACACAAAGTCCCCGTGCTCGACGGTGTGGCCGAGACGGCAGAGATGGTAATCAAACCATCAAATGAGAAGGACTGCGACGTGGTCAAGGTGCTGAAGGAGTCAGACACAGACGTACTCGTCATCGCAGTCCCCTCCGGCTCCGTGAAGGCAGCGGAATACTTCGCCCAAGCAGCTCTGGAAGCCAATGTGGCTCTCATCAACGCCTCACCCGCTCCCCTTGCCCGGAACACCGTGTGGTCCCGGAAGTTCAGAGAGGCAAGATTACCCTTACTGGGTGATGACCTCCAGTCACAGGCAGGTGGAACCGTCTTTCATAAGGGCCTGATCAACCTCCTGTTCCAGATTGGTGTGAGGGTGAAGGACACCTACCAACTGGATGTCAGCGGTGGTCTTGAGGGTCTGACGACACTCGACTACGACCGGAGGCAGTTCAAGCGCAAGGTCAAGGAGGAGTCAATATCCAGATCGACGAATGAGCTGTTTAACATCGCCTCGGGAACCACGGACTACCTCGATTTCCTTGGATCCACGAGGATCGGGAACTACTGGGTGAAAGGAGAGGGCTTCCTCGGACAACCCGTAACCATGGACATACGCATGGAGTCAATCGACAGCTCCAATGGAGCAGCTACGCTGATAGACGCAATTCGATGTGCCAAGATCGCCCTCAACCGTGTGATTGGTGGACCAGTCACCTCCGTGGCACCCTACCTCTTCAAAGCTCCACCCATGTACATGGAGCACGAAGACGCCTTCAAGGCATTCCTCGACTTCTCATCTGGTAAGAGGATGGACTAATACTTCTCATAGATTCAATCTGTAGTCACGCGTTTCAAGATATGCTATTGTGCCATATGCTATTGCCATATGCTATTGTGCCAAGGGTACTATCAAGAACACAACTCCCAACTGGCTCTGTTCATGTACTATGCCCATCCATCTCTGACAAATTTAGCTCAGTTGTCGTACTCGCTCGCTATCGGGTGCAGGAAGAACTGCCCACTCATGACCGAGAAGGGAACCCTGCGGGTGTCTATCCACTTAAACCTCTCCCTGAACTCCTTGAAGAGGTCGTTAGTAAGGATCAGTGCCCCCGTCTGCTGGCTCAGTCTGAGGATGAAGAGATCACCTGAGACCTTGGCAGGAAGAACCTTGAAAGTCCCCTTCTTGCTCAGCTGGTCAAACTTCTTGGTGTCCTTCACCTGGTATCTCAGAGCCGCATCCACTATGACCCTGATGTCTTTGAAACCCGCGTTCTCCAGCTCATTGATGGCGATGACCAAGTTGTCGACATTCGCCCGGCCGTCCGGTGTGGGCTCATCCCACGCAACATTTGATCCGTCAACTATGATCTTGTCAGTAGGGTAGTCGAGCGACCTGTTGATCTTAGCTGGGAGAAGCTTGCGGAGGATCATGTTCTTCAGCTGTGGCTTGAGGAGGAGGACGATGATGACCACAATACCCGCGAGGATCGAGGTGAGCAGGATGATCAAGAACGTTGTGGCAATGTCACTTCCTTCTGACGGTACCTCAATACTACTGTCGCTGATGAAGATCGAGTGGCTCTCCTTGACCAGTACAGCCTCCCCCTCTCCGTCGCTGTCGATGAAAAAGAGCGTGTAGGTGATGAACGCCCTCCCATTGTCGTAAACCGATCCGAGGAACTCGATCTCCATGCTGTCCACAAGGGTGGTCTCATCGAAGTTGTTCGGTGGGAAGATAATTTTGTCCGACTCCAGTTGATTGCGGATAAGCACCGGTGTATTCTCCAGATTCTTCAGCGTCACAACAACCTTAGAGATGTTCTCTACGTTGATGTCCGAGTTGATCCTGAGATCTGTCTCGATCTTGGGAAGAACTTCCACATCCATGCTTATGATACCGTTAACCGCCACGCCCTCCGCATCCTTGTACTCGGTCTGGAGTTCCAGCGTCCCTATGCCAAACCGGTCGGGTTCCAGCCTGAAATATACCGGCTCGGAGCGATTGGGTCTGAGTATCGGTAACCTGAATGGGAACACCGACTGCTCGAGGCCGATCGGTGGTTCTATCTTCTGTATGTTGATCCTGATGTCGAAGGCATTGGCAGAACCTATGTTCTCCATGAACAGAATAATGTTTTCGGACCTGTTCACCGCGAAGCCTATCCTATTCACCTGCGCCATGATAAAACGCACCTTGGCGTCCGGATTTATGGTGATGGAGATGCTCCTATTGACCTCCATGACCCCCCTGTTCGTGGAGTTGACAACGAACCTGACCGTGTAGTTCCCAGCGGGGAAGTGGTTGAAGTCATCCGGATCGTAGGTCTCGACCCTCAGTGAGACCAACCTCGGGACGGTCGTCCCATTGAACAGGTAGTGGGGCTCGATCGGTCCTTCGAGGATGAGCGAGTAGGGATAGCCCCCGATGAACTGCTCGGGATTACTCTGGTTCTGCATCCCAAAAGTAGCGTTGAATGTGTCTCCTCTCTCAACACTGTCGGACTCCAACGAGAGTATCGGAAGAGAGTCATTCTCCTCTGGTTCAGGAGGAGGCTTCTGTGAGACCTCTCCATCCTCCAAAATCAGGGTATTAGCTGAGTATGGCTCTGCTCCCAGAGGTACCGTGAACGTGGTAAGCAGGATAATACCCAGTAGAATCGTAAACCCTAGTCTGCTCACCGAATATTCACCACACCATATATCATCTTACGTAGTTAAAATCATATCGAACAATCCCCTACGCTTTCGACTACAGTATCGATCTCCATTCGTCAATCAGGTCTGCAACCTCCTGCCACCTCTCCTCGTGGAGAAAGAACGAACCGCCCTCCACCGAATGGAAACGTGGACGGGCCATCTTCCGCGAGAGCTCCTCACCACGCTTTGAGTCAAACAGGTAGCTCTTCTCCCCGAAGATCAGCAGGGAAGGTATGTCCCAAGATTCCAGCTTCGAGAGGATCGTGAAGACCCGTGAGTAGTTAGGGTGGGACTTGGAACGAGGAATGGCATTCAACAAGCTCAGGATACCGACAGCTGTCTTCTCGTCATTGTTGACTCCAAGGTGGTATTCTACACTCTCGGTGTCCACGGTCTGGTAGCCCTTGGAAAAGATCAGCTCCTGATACCCCTTCGCCCTGCTGTAGTCAAAGTCAGGTGGAGAGATGTACTTCCTCCTGACCTTCAGGGGAAGTTTCTCCGTAGGACGGGTGATCGTGTTGATCAGGGCTATCCCACGGTACCGAGAAGGGTCGTCAATAGCTCCTCCAGTGGCTATAAGCCCGCCAATCTCGTGCACGACCAAGACAATGTCACGCAGATCCAGTTTGAGAACGAATCCCTTGTAGATGTCTATCAGGTTCTCCAGTGAGTAGAACCTCGGATCCTCGGGCTTGTCCGATGCCCCGAATCCCGGAAGATCCAGTGAGATGCAACGGGCATCGCTGCTCAACTCCGCCATCAGGTACCTGAAGCTGTACGACGAGGAGGGATTGCCGTGCACCATCAAAAAGGTCAGTTCCCCCTCTCCCACCACATTGTAGGTAAGCATACTCCCCTTCACATCGACAGTCCCCCGCGTGACCTCATCCAACAACTCGAACAGCCTCTCGTATCTACCGTCCAATAACACCTATAAAAGTTGACGCGAGACAAAAAGAACTGACGGTATTCATGCGACTACACGTTGTATCTCTGATATTTGTATCAAGCTGCAGACCACTAAGTTTCTAATTCCTAATCCTTGATCCTGATCTTAACCAAGAACCGAATCCAACAGATGAAGTACCCACGTCCATCTCACCCAGAGAGGACAATATCAGAAATCCGAAAATGTTATGTATCCCTTGTCCATCCGATTGACTCAAATGATTGCGAATTAACTTGTAGATCTGCCTATTTCCACAATTCCAGCCGTAAATTGCACCGATTCTTTTCACTTCTTCAGATTGGACGGTCTATTGCTAGCTATTACCTTGTAACCAATATAGACACAATAATATATAATTGGGACAAGATTATTCTGGAATTAGAAGTTCTCCTCTATCAAAGGACCGATATCTTAACTTAGTACTAGAAGTCACCGATATGAATTCTGATTTTCTTATAGATCATTAATCAATTAACAACCTTGTCTCTAAATTCACTGTGGGGAAAATGAAGTTCTAGTAAGTTCTACCTATAGAAATGAGCGTGAAGGGATTCGAACCCTCGACCGACGGATTCCTCCGAGGAGTCAACAGACCCATAAGAGTCCGTTGCTCTGCCAGGCTGAGCTACACGCCCGAAGAATCTAGGTGTTGCACCCGCAACAGATAGTTCCGTACTTCCCTCAGTACGTCTAAAGTTAAAACTATCGGTAATTGCGCACATAATCAAATGGGTAGTTTGAGATTTATGGTCGTTTATATCCTCCTGATCGTCCTCACATGTGAGGAAGTAACAATTCCTGTACTCCAACGGTCTTCGCTTACTGGGAATTATCGTCACCTGTATCTTATCTGGATACGAGATCGAGTACAGGTGATGATCCTGAACGAGAAACTATCCACAAGTTGCTCGTGACGACGGAGACGGTTCTCCGTTCCTTCTCCTTGAACGGTAGACTCGACGTGATGAACCTGCCCTTTATCGAGTGATGTGGATTTCTCTCATTAGGTGATCATTTCCTGTTGAGCTGGTAATATCCTCGGAATTGCTGGGTATATTCCTCAATATTTTTGTGCAGATTAATTTTTTCTTTTAAAGAAACCTCTCACCTCTCAGTAATGGAATCACCAGACAAGCAGATTTATTCCATCAGCATGGTTGATGGTAGAATACATCTTGAAAAATACACAGGATCCTCTGATATCGTAGATAATGTCATAGATTTCGATCACCCCAATATAATGGTCCATGACTCGGATACCCTCTTTGTCCGTGCGAGGAAGGAGAATCTAGAGGAGATCCTCTGTGAGGGGGTGCTCTCGGAGGAGGTTCTCTCAGATGAGATTTCAATCCCTGTGATCCATGATGGGTCGGCTTTTGCGGACTGGTTTTAATAGTTCTGTAGGGTACATCTCATGTTCTAGAGCTGCTGGTATTCAGTTCCTAGCTATCGTGAATACCTGTATCCGTTTCCTCATTTCAGCCAGTGGAGGTAGTAGCCGACGTACCTTTCGAGGTAGTCCATGACCTGATCGAGGTACGGGTTGATGTGTATGTGGTCGTACCTGAATCCCTCTCTTGGGTGGCATATCCTGAGCTTAGCGTGGATTCTGTCCTCGATCTTTGCCTCGATGACAGAGCGGCAGACGTGCGTCTCTGGTTGGGTGAAGCTCCAAGCCCCAATGGATTTGATCATGAATTTCTGAGCGAGTATCCTGCACTCCTCGCAGTCGTTCCCGGTTTTGTATATCGTGAGGTCGATGACCGTGACCTCCTCTTCGAGGACATTAATGACAAGGAATGCGTATGGTATTCGGTCGTCTTCAATCTCCCAGAGATCCCTCTCGTGGAATGATGCCAATTTTCCTTCGATTCGGATAGCCCTTGGTATCTGGAGTACTTTCACTCTCTTGTCACCCTTTGACCTCTTCTTGATCCTCTTATAGGGTTTCATTTTCAAGGTCATGATGGGTGAGAGGAATGAGTCTTCCCATCTCACTCTGTTCCTGATCCGGGAGTTGTCCTATAAAATATGTCCGTTCACTGGGTGTATTGCTGTTCTGTGTCTGGTTTGATTCACTTGTGATATCCTATCTGATGTTTAGGTTCAGGGCTCCTTCTCCCACATCCTGAAAGCGAGGTCGGCGACCCTGTTTGCATATCCCCACTCGTTGTCGTACCAAGAGAGTACCTTGAGCAGAGTTCCCTCCACCAGCATCATTGACGGGAAATCGATGACTGCAGAGTGTGGGTTGGAGTTGAAATCGATGGAGACGAGCGACCTCCACTCGTAGTCGAGAATCCCCTTGAGGTTGGTCTCGGCAGCTTTCCTGAAGGCCTCTTGTATCTCTTCCTTGCTTTCCGCCTCCTTAGCCAGCCTGACCGTCAGGTCTACGAGTGAGACGTTGGGAGTGGGTACCCTAACGGCCATTCCATCGAGTTTTCCGTTGAGGTGGGGCATCACCAGTCCGATCGCTTTGGCCGCACCCGTTGATGTGGGGACCATGGACATGGCTGCAGCTCTTGACCTCCTGTAGTCCCTGTGCTGTGAGTCCAGCAACCTCTGGTCGTTGGTATAGGCGTGTATTGTTGTCATGGTCCCGTGGACGATGCCGTACTCGTCGTCGAGGACCTTGCAGGTGGTGGCGAGGCAGTTGGTGGTGCATGATGCGTTCGAGACCATGAAGTGCTTGTCTGGATCGTAGTTCTCCTCGAAGTTGACACCGAGGACGAATGTCCCGTCGACTCCCTTTCCGGGTGCTGTGAGGATCACTCGCTTAGCTCCTGCTTTTAGGTGCTTCTCCATCCCCTCCCGTGTCCTGAAGAATCCGGTACTCTCGATGACGTAGTCCACCTCCATATCCTTCCACGGTAGCTTCTCAGGGTCTCTCTCGGAGAACACCGTGAACTCGTCTCCATTGAGCACGAGGTTGTTTGTCTCGGGATGCACAATGACTTCTCCGTCCCATCGTCCGTGGATGCTGTCGAACTCGAAGAGGTGGGCGAGCATCTCCGTGTTGGAAAGGTCGTTGATTGCTATGATGTCTACTTTCTCCTTGCGCTGTAGGAGCGCCCTGAGGACGAGTCTTCCTATCCGTCCGAACCCATTTATTGCGACTTTGAGTGGTCTTTCCATAGGTGATATGAGGATGGTTTAGCTATAAAAGGTTGGTCACCTCTGGATTGCTAGAGGTCAGATTCAGCGGATGATCTTGATCCCGTGCTCCGAGACTTCAGCATAGGCGATCTTGATGCCGCTGTACCTCCCGGAGTTGGCGCTGAACAGCGACAGCGTCCGGTCGTTGTACCAGCAGAATCCGTTCTTCTGGACGACATGTGCCCTGACGAGGTACTTCAGACCCAGCTGGTCGAGGAACTCGTCCACCACCTTCTTGGAAAATGTGTATGAGCCCGAGCCTCTGAGGTTCTCACCCCACCTATCCGGGCTCATGTCCTGCGCCTCAGCGGGATCGTTCCAGAGCAGTCCGAAGCAGTCGTCGATGGGATCGAGTTGTGGACCTCCCTTGCCGATTGTCCAGACGTCAATGTCACCGTTGTAGTATGGGATTCCTCCGTGAACCATGAACGCTGTACCGTCCATGATCGTTGCCACAGGCATGCTGCTGTAGAGTTCACCCAATGGCTGGATAGTCGTGTTGACATCAATCCCCTTCGATTGGAGCTCGTCGAGGAAGCCGAATCTATGGTTGATCGCGATATCCTCGTGGTTTCCCCGGATCAACTGGATACGGTCGGGGTTCGTGACCAGCTCCCTCATGAGTGTGACGAGGGTTCCGAGCTGGTCTGCACCCCTGTCCACGAGGTCTCCTATGAAGACAACTTGGTCGAGTTGTAGCTTGTCACGGAGCTCTATTGCTCTCTTTGTGGAGTCGATGTCGCCATGGACGTCACCGACTGCTAGGATATTCCCCTCCGTCCGGGTTATTGCGGGTCTTTTCTGAAGGATACGGGTTGCTTCCCCCATCAATTGTATTAACTCGTCCGTGTCCATATTACAAAACAGCAGGATTTCGCAAATATAAACACATCCATCGCATTGCTTAACATCCCTCCTTCGATCACTGGGTATGGACAACACGAGAAGGATTGGAGAGTACCTTGACAGGGTAATCGAGGAGATTGACGACCTCGACCGGATGCGGGAGGAGACGCTGAGATTGAACAGGAAGCTGAATCGCAGGAGCGGTAGGGGCATAGCACTTCTGGTGAGGGGTCAGGACGATACCGAGATATTCGAGGAGACCCACGAGTTGATGGGCCAGATCGGAGAGAGGATGACATCACTCGAGAGGTTGACCGGCTGGTCTCCCCTTGTCTCTGGAGTTGAGGAATACTGTGAATACAGGATTCTCAGGGCAGTTCTCACAGGGACTGAGGTCCCTCTTGCTGAGGAACTGCTGGTTCCCAAGTGGATCTGGGTGGTGGCTTTGGGAGATGTCGTGGGTGAGCTCCGACGATTCGTTCTGACCAAGCTCCTCGATGGAGAGAGGGAGGTTGCTGCAAGATACCTTGGCTGGATGGAGGTGATCTACACGATGATCGCGGGACTGGAGTTCCCCAAGGCAATAACCGGCTCCTTGCGGAACAAGGTCGATGTGGCTCGGGCGATACTCGAGCGGACTCAGTCGGATCTCCTGAACTCACGCCCGTGAGTACATCATTCTCTACCTTCCTTGGACCATTGGTGGTTTGATTCATTGGGTTTGTCCCTTCTTGCTATTGGTTTTCAGCATGATTTCCTTTTGAGGTAGCTAGCCTCCCATTATAATAGTCAATCTCCTCTTGCAATGACTTGTTGTCTCTTACCTGATGTAGTTAGGTCCTCATTCGTGGTGGCTTTCCCTTTGTAGCAACTATTCTCTCATTGTAACGGCTATTCTCAAACATGAAGTAATCTACCGTGAGATGTTAGGGACCTGTCCCGTGTTTCTAAGTCTAACTCTTTAAACTGTGGGTCGGATGGCATGTAATGACCAGTCTAACCGGTTCCCTGACCTCCGGTCTCAACAGGGGAGCGAAGTTCCTCGCGCTTCCAGTGTACAAGTCGATTTTCACCAAGGAGCTTAAAGAGGAACCATTCTGTGGAACCCTCAACTTGGTAATATCCCCGGAGGACGCTGAGTTGGTCGGGAGGCTCTTCGATTCTGCCCACACCTTCGACAACCTCGTAAACGAGGGGAAGCCAGTCGGAGCGATTGCCACACTTCCCATCAAGTTGAGCAACGGAGAGCATGAGAAGTTCTCGGTCATCGTCAGACCGCTCTTGACATCACACCAGAGCGAGATCATCGAGATTGTCTCCTCCATCTGCTTCAGAGAGGAGTGGGATCTGGAGGACGGCGACACGCTCACTGTCGAGTTCATCGAGTAGGATACATAATTCGTCCCCGTGAGAAAAGTTTTCTAACGTATGGCTATATCTACAATTCATGAAGGCAGAGATGCTTTGTCTGGGTAATGAGCTGCTAATAGGCAGGACGGTCAATACCAATGCTACTGAGATATCGAGGGAGCTCACCAAGCTGGGGTTCACCTTCAGCCACCACCTTGTGGTTGAGGACGACAAGGAAACCATAGTCGACGCCCTCCGTTGGATTCACTCCCGCAGACCTGACCTCCTCGTGATCACCGGGGGTCTCGGGCCCACTTTTGATGACATACAGATGGACTGTGTAGCTGAATTCATGGGTGTGGAGATGGAGTTCAGTGAGGAGGCGATGGCACTGATTCACGAGAGGTACGGGGATGATCTGGTCAACGAGGCGAGGACGAAGATGGCGACTCTCCCCAAGGGATCAATCCCCCTAAGGAATCGTGTGGGAACTGCTCCCGGTGTGATCTCCCGGTTCGAAGGGATGACCATAGCGTCACTGCCGGGGGTTCCCCGGGAGATGAGATCAATTTTCTACAAGGAGATGATCCCGTACTTCAAGGAGCACTTTGAGACCAAGGAGATCCACGAGCTAGGCTTCACAGCATATGGGGTAGGTGAGTCCAAGATACTGGAGCTGACGGAGGAAGTTAGACGCCAGTTCCCCGACTGCTACTTCAAGAGTCATCCGCACAGGGAGGACGATAGGTTGTTCCTGCAACTCCACGTCTACGGATATGTGGAGGAGGAGACCGTACGTGCAGCAGCAGAGGCATGGAGGGCTGCGATTTCAGAGATCACACCAGACGTCACAAACATCTCTCACGTATTCACCGATGACTTCGAGGGTGAGATGCATCTTGAATCCTGAGTGGTCAAGGTAGTTATACCCGTGCGTCTTGTCCTGTCTTTCTTATCCAGTGTCATAGTATCTGAGGTGTGATGCTCATCTCTGCTAAGAACATAGGGTTTAGGATCACCCCTACATTAGCAGGACGAGGTATACATCCATCAGGTTGATATTTGTCTCGATAAGGTCGATCCCGTAGCCGAGTTTGGACAGTGCCCCTCCGGTGTTCTCGAACAGGATCAGCTTCCGCTCTCCCCCTAAGGGTCTGAGGTGCTTACTCGTCTGGTCAGTCACCACGTAGCATGGGTGTGGTGAGCTTCCATCCTTCCCGTCCGTTGCCAACCCGATGAAGCAGATACCCTGCTTGTCGGAGATGTACTCGGACATCAGCGCTGCAAGGGTTGACACCCTTCCTCCTTTCCCCTTGATGTTTGGGCTGAGCTCTATGGTCGGTTCACCCGAGAACACCATGGTGTGCTGGTACCCGAGTGGGTAGTCTCCCCTGCGGACCTCTATCCTTTCGACCATATCCGCGAATTCCTTGAAGACGTCCTCTCGCAGATCGGTGTCCACAATCTCTACAGAGATATTCCTCGATCTCAACCCACTCTCCAGAGCGGCGAGTAGATCCCTCCTTGTCCCAATGATTTGTGTAACCTGTTTCCCCTCCCGGTCGGTCGTGGAGGCGATTCTCATGATCTCGTGAAGGTGTTCATAGGGAAGTGTGATCTCGTACCTTTTCATTGCCTCCCGTAGCCACTGCTTGATCTCCTTGTCCAGCTTGAGACCCGGTACAGTTGGACCAGATCCAATGACCCGCGGATCGTCATCCACCACATCCGATATGATGTAGGTGTATATGTCCACGTGTGGATACCTCGCTGCAAGTTTACCCACCTTTACCGAGTCGAAGAATCCCCTGATCATATTGAGCTGATCGATTGGGAACCCACAGTTCATAGCGTCGGTCATAATGCTAATGTACTTGTCCTCGCTGATCCCGGGTTCTGCGAGCGCGAATGCTGCGGATGCCCCTCCCGTTATGAGCACAATGAGGTTGTAGTTACTGTCTTCCACGAAGAGACTGTCCATCTCGTCAAGGATCTCCTGTGTTGCCGTGAAGGAGTCCCGGGAGGCGATCGGATGACTGGTGTGATAGATTGTCAACCCGCTACTCTCCTCCTTGTAATATTCCCCTTCCCTACTGGGTTCCACGACAAAAGCCTTGACTATCCTCGACGTGTAGGCCACGGAGAATGCGTCGTAGAAGATCTCGGCTTGCTTGCCAATTGACAGGACAACAGTCGGTCTGCCGGAAATCTCCTCGAAGTCTATGCGGTTGATCAGGTGGTCTGGCTGAACCTCCCGGAGCGCCTCTTCAAGAGCACCAAGATGCAGTTCAATAAGGCTTCTTGTCCGTTCTGAGACTCCGCGAGTTATGTTCGACATCCCAACTTTAGAGAGCAGTTGCCTTTATTAGAACTTGTGATAGGGAGGTAATATCTTGCACTGTAACCCCGAAAACATTATTTTCATTTTAGCTTTAGAATGTAAATTAAATCCAGAAAATTAATAAGCTAGATTTCTGGTCCTGTGTTAAAAATTTTAATCATTTCAAATCAGTCTCTACGGTTTGTTTTCCTTCTTTAATCAATTACATGTACCTTTAAATTATTCAATTCAACGTGGATAATCATTTATTCCATTGAAATTGAAAGATATTATGGAGGATATGATTGATCCCGAGAAGGCGATCCAGATCAGAGAAGGAATTTACTGGCTAGGATGGCCTGATGAAGATGCGGGGTTCAGCAACAACCCCTACCTCATCCTCGATGGGGACGAAGCAGTTCTTGTTGACCCAGGTTCACGGTTAGATGAGCACTGGGCTTGGGTCAAGAAGAAGATTGAGAGCATTATCCCGCTTGATAAGATCACCATGATCATTGTGAATCATCAAGATCCGGACCTCGTCGCGTGCATTCCCCTCATCGAGGAGATTGTGGGTGTGAACTCCTTCGAGATTGTGACCACGGATCGGACTGCGATCTTTCTTCCGTACTACGGAATCAAGACTGAGGTCACAACGGTTGAGGATGGAGATATCCTTCAGGTCGGAAGTCGGCAGCTCTTGTTCATCACCTCGCCGTATCTGCATTTCCCAGGGGCCATGGTCTTCTATGATATGAAGGAAAAGATTCTCTTCTCATCTGACATCTTCGGTGGATTCTCCGTGGACTGGAAGTTGTACGCAGACAAGTACTATTTAGAATCCATCAAGCTGTTTGCCCAACCGTACTTCCCTGCGAAAAGGCATGTCCTCAACTTCCTCGAAAAAATCGACAAGTTGGATATCGACATGATATGTCCGCAACATGGTTCGATCATACAGCGTGATCTAGTGGAGGATGCAAAGAATACTCTCAGAAATTTGGAGGTGGGCATATGGAAATGAAAGACAAATATGAGGCATTCACCGAGCTCTTGGTGCAGAGGGGGCTTGGTCTATATGGTAGGGACAGGATGGCCAAGATATGTTATGAATCTGACGTTGGGCTCCTCGATGACGACACCATATCCTTCCTCAGCGATGACAAGAGGGCAGCTATGGAAAAATTGATCATAAACTACGCAAAGTTCAATCTTGTTGCAAAGATGACCGTTATGGCATTGGCCAAGCAGTACGAGATTGAGATACCAGAAGAGGTAAAGAAAAAGCGAGGTAAGAAGTCCCGCTTTGCCCGATTCTTTAGGAGGTAATTTCTTTGAACCCAGAGATGATACTCATCATCAATGAAGGGGGAATCCCTATCTACTCGAAGATGCTAGGTAGTCAGGAGGAGGATATGTCGTCAATCCTGATCTCAAGTTTCTTGACGGCAATACAGTCATTCTCTTCCGAGGTCTCCAACAATAGTTCTCAGATTATGAAGGTAGAGCTTGGAGGACAGTACCTTAGTATATACAAACACAACAACTTCAGTGTAGCTAGTATCATGAATGAATCCGATGATGAGTACGGGAGAATTATTGTGCAAATTGCTCAGATCTTCGAGTCGGATCTGGTAGATATTGTCGATGTGAATCAGGATTTCGCTGGGTTGAATGAACTGATTGACTCACTTGTTGTACAGATGCTGGCCAAGATAAAAGTAAAGCCAAACCTTGTACCTATAATTCTGAAACCTTTACCACCTGATAAATCAAATCTCTCTTCGTTGATTGACGGCAATCGGACTGTCAATGAGATCCAGAATATTTCTGGAGTCTCCGAGGCAGATGTCCTTGTCTTCTTGTTCAATCTCTTTCAAAATGGTTACATTTCATTTCAGCAGAAGCTCGGAAGGAAGACCATTGTAATAAAGAGCCCAAACAGCTCTAAGCGAATCATCACTGGAAGTTCATATTGTAATAGGAGAACAGACGAGTAC
>JALWRB010000229.1 GCA_027077875.1 Candidatus Heimdallarchaeota archaeon | reverse complement strand
TCTGATGCCTGTAGGCGGATACACCATCGTGCTTCTCCTCAACAGTATCTACCTCACCGCTATGCAACAGACCTATCCCCTGAACTGGGTGGCTCTTATCACCGGTGTGGTTGCTGATCTTTACTACTGGAGAGCTGATGAGTTCACAGATGCTAAATTCAGGGTCTTTGCAGTTATCATACCAATCGTGTATTTCAGTCTGTATTTTGTGTTCATCAGCATCTACTACACACTGGTGTGGAATGCTCACATCGTTTCTGGAGCGATTTTCTTTCCTGTACTGATCTCTCTCGTCCTCAGCTATCTCGTGAAGCAACCTGATCTTGTCGAACAGCTGTAATATTCCCAGTCCTTGACACCGTACCAATGGATCATCGAATAGGGTAGAAAGGACTATAGTTTATTGAATAATGTTGGAGGTTATTATCAACTACTGCTTGTTGATCCTTCTCTTAATTCCGAAAGAAGTGACAAAGATTGCCATCAGGGTGAGGAAGAAGGTGAGTCCGGGCGAAGACTCCGACTCGGAAGCTGCTTCAGCTACGGAAAAGCTTGGTGTGATGATGTTGCCATCCGCGTCCTTCACCGGGCCATCGGCTCCATCTGGGAACTCGAATTCACCCCTTGTCCCATTATCTGCATGCAGCATTGCATACAGGGTATCCGTCCTTCCTTCGGTTGCCAGTGTCACAACTACATTGTCGTTGACACCATGCTTGACTTTCTCCTTCCCAAGAATTGCACCGGGAGACCCGTCGTTATCGGCGTGGATGACGATCCATCCAGGGCCTGCGGAGACTACCTTGGTGACAGTCACTGTATCTGAGACAATCGTCTGATCACTAACAGTCACCGACGACTCCATCGTCCCTTCAACTGTGAAGCTTGGTGTAATGACCTTGCCGTCTGCGTCCTTTACAGGAACGTCGTCACCGGGGAACTCAAAGGTGCCTACCATCCCTTTATCGGTATGTAGCATTGCGTACAGGGTGTCAGTCCTTCCTTCACTCGCTATTTTGACGACTACATCGTCGTTAGTTCCTGCAGATATCGCAGTGTATCCCAGAATTGAGCCGGGAGCTCCCGAGGCATCAGCATGGATGACAATCCATCCGTCGCCTGGGTACTTCACTTCCTTGATCGTGACCTTACCGTCGACGACGACTTGATCCTCGACTGTAACGGAGGCATCAGGGACTGGAAGGACCTTGAAGCTGGGGGTGATCACATTTCCATCCGCGTCCTTAACTGGTGCGTCGACTCCGGGGAACTCGAACTCTCCTATCGTCCCGTTGTCGGTGTGTAGCATGGCGTACAGGGTTTCGGTTCTTCCTTCTGAGTCTATGTACACCCTGACGTTAGTATTGACTCCGTGGTCAACCTTCTCCTTTCCAAGGATGGTTCCAGGAGAACCACTGGCATCTGCATGGATAACTATCCACCCGGGTCCGGGAGACACAACCTCGCTGACTGTCACATTGTTGTCCGAGTAAATGATCTGATCCTCGACTGTAACTGATGCCACGAGTGTGTCAGTGACCGTAAAACTCGGTGTAATGACTGCACCATTGTCCTTCACCGGCACATCTGCTCCGGGGAATTCAAACACTGAGATATTGCCTGCATCTGTGTGGAGCATGGCATAGAGGGTGGTGGTCACACCCGTGGTATTGATCTTTACAACCACGTCCTTATTGGAACCTGCAGATATGTTGGAGTATCCTAGTATTGTCCCAGGGGCTCCTTCAGCATCAGCATGGATGACAATCCATCCGGTAGTATTGTACACAACCTCGTCGATGGTTACGGTTCCGTCCACGACTGGTTGATCGCTCACTGTCACTGAAGCATCTGCTGCAGCGGACACTGATATTCCGCTCATCACCATTCCGAAGAGGAGGGCGATTAATAGGGTGCTCTTGAATTTCATCTAATTCTTCACCTTGTCTGAAAATAATAATATTTGATAATTAATTTCATTTTCAGACAACTTTGCATAGGGGTATATCTATTATAAACCTTTGCAATACTGCAATTTCAAAACCATGGCTTTAATTTCATAGAATTCATAATGTTGTTTATTGCTGGATGGTATTAACGAATTTCTATATTATTCTTTATTGTTAAGACAATACTTATATCTGTAGTGGTGTGTATTGTCATGTGGACTTCAGGAAATACTCTGCACTCCTGCTCTTGATCGCAGTATTTCTGGCATTTATCCCGTTCAATTACCGCAGCCACGACAAGATAGTGGAGATCCGGCCTGTAGATGCATACTATGCGGATCTTGACTTGGACGGAGTTGAGGACGACATTCGAATTTATCTCAACGTCACTATTATAGGGTTTGGATCTGACCAGCTGTCCAAGGGTGTTGAGTATGGGATGGTTTTGAACTTATTTCTTCCGTCGAACTCCAAGTACTCCTACCAGTATACCTCAACCGACACCTCGTCTAGATTCTCCCTGAGAGTTGACATCCTCAACCAAGCGACGGAGAAGGGGTGGTACACTTTGAGGGTGGCTGGTTATTACCAGAATCTGGACATTAACAAGCCATTCACCGAATCATTCTACCAGTTTGACCCTCCTGGGGGTATGACTGGTGATGATCCGCGGTTTATAGTCACTCGGTTGTGAGAACCATGAAGGACGAGGAGCAGAAACTAATACTTTATCTTCAGAAACACCCTCTGGCTACGAATGCCGAGATTGCTTCTGCAATTGGAAAGACTCCTCCTACAGTGAAACGGTGGTTGGATCGTCTAATGACTGGGGTGGACAGGGCGATCATTTCTGTATCTGGCATCCTAAATCCTCAGCGGGTGGGGATGGAGATGCACTCCTATGTGATAGAACTACAGGGGAAGAACTCTCCGAAAACATTTGAGGTTCTGAAGAGACTTGGGGATGTACACCCGTATACATCCTACCAGAACCGTATATTTGGTGCTCAGAACGGGATGCTCATGCAGTTTACCCTACCATCAGGGACCTCGCCGTATATGGATGAAATGTTTGATGAGCTGATAGAGACGACCTCGATCAACAGGGTCACTCACTACTGGCAGGCTGACTACTCTGTGGAGTCGTTCCCTGAGCTCAGTAAGTACCGGGGGGGCTACTGGGACTTCAAATTCAGCGAGTGGTTGGATTCTACTCCGCAGAACGGTGAGGTTATGAATGCTGATCACACCTCTGTTCTCGACAAGATGTCTCTCGTGGACTTAGCCCTTATCCGAGAACTGATGATCAACTCTCGGCGAAAGCAAGTTGATATTGTCAATGACATAAAGAGCTCTCCTCTCTATTCCGAGGAGATCAAGAACCAGCTTACTCAGCGTAAGGTTTCAAGGAGAATTGAGTTCATTAACGAGTTGAAGATAATCTCAAGCTACCGTCTTCTCTACAATAGAGCTCGGTTCAAGCTATTCAACCACCTCTTTTTCTCGGGCTATATGAGTGATGAGAACAGGAGCAGGGTTCAGGCTGCAATGAGTAACCTTCCCTTCAGATCATCCTTCAGCTACTTCAGTAGTGATCAACGGTTCGTCTGGTGGATTAACCTTCCCCCTGAACAGTCCTCAGATGCTATGAACACCATCTTCTCTATCTCCCGTGAGATGCAGATGGCCATCTTGGACAACAACCCTCAGCATCTCATCTTTTACCCGCTCTGGCATGGCAACTTCATAGACTCGGAGAAGAGGTGGAGGGACAGTAGGGAGTACATCGTCGATACGGTGATGCAAGATCTTAATAGGTGATGATATGAAAACAACAAGAATAATTACTCTGACATTCAGTGGAGGATTGAGCACAGTATGAGCAAACAGTTCCTAGTATTTCTGGCACTGGTAGTGGGTATTCCGCTTCTAGAACTCGTGGGGGCGATTGTCCCCACATTGTCAACGGTATCCCCGCTTTTCATCCTATTCAAGGCACTGTCCGACAACGGGATGTACACAACAGCCCAAGTTATCTCTATTGTGGGCTATCCAGCTCTATTCCAGAATGTGCCATTCATCATCCTCGGGATCCTTCTTACCCGGATGGAATTCAGGTCCGGATCGATGGTCACGAGGATAGCTCAGATCAATGTGGCGTTCCACACCCTTGCGATCCTAAATCGGGTAGCTTATTTCCTTGCTCTCACCCAAGATGAGGTCTATGTATTCTACCTAAATCCTATTTGGATGGGTATGTTCGCTCTGCAGGTCTACCTCCTTGTCATCACCTCGTCCCTGACCAGCGAAACCGCGCAGGGCTTGAAGCTTGTCACTTACATCAAGTTCATCTTCGACATCTTCACGCTGGGGATACTCAATTTCATATTTATGCTCCCCTACTCAATCGACCCCACTGCGGTTCTTGCAGGAATATATCTCGTCATCTCAGTCCTTGTCGTCACCTATTTCAACGCTCTCTGGGGCTACAGCCTAAGGGAGGAGAACTCTGTAGCCGATGTGTCTCCTGTGTCTCCTACGGCTGTATAGTTCCTTATTTGGTTGGAAAGCCTGCGGGGATATATCTCATTTCTTTCCCATGGTGCTCGGGCGCGGGTTTCTTCCTCTTCACCATTTCGAGAAGGCCACACTCTTCACAGGTGTACAAGAGGTAGTTATTAGGATCTTCATCCCTCTCAAGTATCTCCTCGACTAACGGGGCTAGTTTCTCGATAAATGGCAAGTACTCGCTCCTATGGACGGAGGGATCATCTTCCTCAATTACCAATTTCATCTCCTTCCCATGGTGCTCGGGTAGATTGATCCTGTCATCAGACTTCAACAGCAGTTTTTGAAGGGATGGACCGATCCTCTCCTTCTCTCCGCAGGTTTCGCATACAAGAAATATCTTGGCCTCCGATTCCTCCCTTTCCATAATTCCTGGTCCCTTGACTAACCCCATTGACTGCTGTGATAGCCTTGACTTCAACTCATCTAGGCTATCTTGTGGGGTGTATTTCTCCTCCTTCCTCTCCGTCCAGACCATTTGCATTCTCGTACTACAGTGGGTGGGCTGGTCAATCAGCTCTCCTGTATACTCAACAGTGGTCTCACACTTCCGGCAGTAGAAGTATACTTGGTAATGGGGTAATCTTGGTTCGAGATCAATCGAGTCCACACCTACTAGTTGCCCGAATCCCTTGACAAGGTTGATCGAGTCCTTCACCTTCTTCCTCAGGCGTGAGAGCTGGGTTCTCTCTTGGGAGTTAAGCTGGATAGTCAGTGTTCTCTTGACCATGGCGATCGCCTGCCCCAAGCTCAGGTTGTTGTGCCGCTTGGACAGCTCCATAGACAGTCGGTCCACAAGATCCTCAGTGGGGAAAGAAGTCGTCAGAAGGAGAGCGGTGAGCCCTGCAAAGGACGTGATTCCTGTCACCTCTACCTTCCCGAACTTCTTCAGAAGAAACTCCCTACCGATGAACTTATGGTTCTCTCCAACTTGGAGTGATG
>JALWRB010000228.1 GCA_027077875.1 Candidatus Heimdallarchaeota archaeon | reverse complement strand
GCATCCTTGGTGAAAAACGAGAACCGGACTTTGATGAAATTTAGTCTGATCTGCTGAAATGAGTAGGACATAAGTGAGAATATCAAGGGTATCAAAAGCATGATAGTAACACTCAAAAATGAGAGCTCAAACTTACCCAAGAAGAGGGTCTTGAGATCTATGAATCCATTCAAGGTGGAGATTAATTTTGTTCGATCATCTCCGCTAAGAAGGGATATAATCACTCCCAGAATAAAGGGGAAGAAGACAAGGAAGTTGGTCCAAGTATTCTTTGGATAAAATCCGATGGCTGTACCCCTTGATGTCTCAGTAATTTTACATTCAATCTGGTCAAGCCCCAGATCCTTACCTGCTTTAATTTGAGCCTTGGTATTCTGGTATTCGGTATGTGTTCTGTATCCGAACTTTCTGAAGTACCTACTGATCTTCTCACCAATTCGCCTAATCTGGATTGTGGTCATTGTTCACTACCTCCATTCTCTTCAGAATCGTCTTCTTTCGGCTTTCGCGATAATGACGAGCTGACAATTCCATATATAGAGGGTGACGCCATTACAAGGGTGAATGGTAGAATCACCACCATCCATCTTACCAAAAAGGATGCTGGAGGAAATCCATAGAGATCCACAAATACCTGTACTTGTTGACTATCTTTGTTCAAAGTCTCTGGAAAGATATATTCGTAGAGCCTTGGATTTGCTGGG
The DNA here is from genome assembly GCA_027077875.1 of Candidatus Heimdallarchaeota archaeon. GTDB lineage: Archaea > Asgardarchaeota > Heimdallarchaeia > Heimdallarchaeales > Kariarchaeaceae > S139-21. The sequence continues at coordinate 4,765 of JALWRB010000228.1, read as the reverse complement.
TCTTGAGTTGTGTCGTTGCCTGTCACGACCGCTGCAAGAGTGACATTGAGCCGGAACTGATTGGCAAGCTCAGGCGTCTCGAGGGTAGTGTTGAACTGCACAGTCTTGCCAACAGTTCGAGTTTCCTCATTGACCGCGAGGAAGCCATTACCGACTGGTGTATCTTCCTGACCCCCAACCTCTGCCTGAAGGAGGAAGACAATATAGATAATTCTCAGTCCAGAGATGTTGTCTGGGGATTTGTCAAGAGTGACATTAACCCTGACTGTGTTTCGCTGTCCTTCAGGCCAACTTAAAGGAGCTTCTACCCTCATTGAGAATTTGTATAGTGAATTGTCGTCTGCGACGTAGCTTTGCTCTCCTCCCCAGAATCCAGATGATGGAGCTATACTTCCCAGAAGGAGCATAAGCAATATAAGAGGATAGACGTATTTCTTCAGTTTCATAATAACACCTATAATATTTCCAGAAGCTCTTCTACGTCTTCTGCATAAGTGACCAGCTGGTCATACCCCACTTCCATGTCAGAGAGTTCTATCTCCATCCCCTCCTCAAGAAGTCGTATAAGTTCCAGATAGTCAATTTCTTTATTTCTCTTCATCAATTCCTGCTCAATCTTCCCTATGTCCAACTTTGAGATGTTCTTCTTGAGAATGTGAGCAATCTTATTTCGAAGGAGGTAATAATGTCCAAGAAACGCTTTCCGAAAGTCACTCTTATTCTCAGATGAGAGTGCACTCAGGAATCCTTCTATCTGTTCTTCTTCCACAAATATCTGCTCTTCGTTTTCCTGCTGGAGTCTCTCAATCTCCTTGAGATACTTGTTCCTGAAAACCCAATAAGCAATTAGAAACGCTAATATCGGAGCTATAACTCCAAGAAGTGCGAAGATCAGAAGCTCAGATTGCGATGATTGAATGTACTCTATTGTATTCTTCTGCTCCACCTTCACATTGTCGTAGTCAACATTGAGGTTCTCAATTGCCTCGAAGACAGACACAAAGGAGTAACTCACTTGGACCTCCCATGCATCGTGAAACGCATCGATTTGTCTCCCCTTATCCACGAACCTCAACCTGCTCCTGCCATCGGGGTCCCGAGTTCGAGTTACGAGATCTGAAGGCGAAGCACTGTAGACCAGAGCCTTCTGAGGGAGCACTACGTTGTAATCAATATCTGCTGCAAGGTAGTTGTCTTCAGGGACGCTCGGATCCTGATTTGGATTGTAGAACTCTAACCAGAACCGGTCGAGAAAAACAAGCATCCCCCCAAAATTATCTGGAGTCCACTCGTAGGTATAAGAATAGATGAGTCTCAATGGAGGATTGTTGATCAGTATATGATCTTCCTTGATCTCGAAGTTGATCTTGGCACCACTCTCATCTCTGACGGAGATAGTATCTTTCTGTATAGCAGACATGTTCTCCCAAATCTTGAATGTCTTCTGAGGGACTGGAATAGTGATATCGACTGTGAGTTTAATCGTGTTGTCCTCGAAGATCTCATACTGTCCGTACCACTGAATATTGGGGTTCTCTAGGTTCTGTGCAGTCACTGGTGAAAGAAAAGGTATCGTGACCACGAGACCAAGGATCACGAACGATGAGATCATTCTCCGGATTGGGATCTCCATATTTTTTGATCGTTCCACGTCCATTGCCTGTCTCCTTGGGAGCTCTCTGGCCTTCTTCTTTTCTGGTTCATAGCGTCGTCTTGCAAGTAGGTAAGCCATGAGAATCGATATCAGGGAAGCCAGAACCGATAGGAATGCGATGATTTGGAATGAGGCGTTGAGCAGATCTAGCCTTTGAAGCTTGTCTATTAGATTCTGCTTTTCAATCCTGTTCTGGTATATCAACCTTGTAAATTGGAGATAGATGTCATCGAATTTGTACGTCACCTCGATGATGAGAGGGTCGTGCTTGGAGTCCATTTTCCGGTTCCGATACTCCCATACTATGCTGAACACGTCTGGTTCGATCTCCTCCAAGGTGGCATGCTCGATATCACTCGGGGCATAGCTCACGATTCCTGCTTTTTTCGGAAGGGTAATTCGATTTCTGTAGTCCACCGCATAGAATTCTTCGGTGTCTTCTACACCCGGTAGCCCAAAGTTCACGACCTGAGACTGGAAGACAACGATGAACCCTGTGTCACCTACCTCGTCCGGATCGTAGTACGCTTTGAAACTGTAGGCGAATTGTGTGGACTTTGCACGAATCAGCATCCTGTCGGATCCTAGTTCGTAATCGACTCCATTTGGATCATTTGGACGGGCAGGATCATAGATCTTGACATCACCGATAATGTCGGAGATATTGATGAAGAAGTTCAACCCAGTCCCCTCAAGACTTTGCCAGTAGAGAAAACCGCTGACCTCTGACACCGGTCTCTCGTCCTCCGATGTTGCTCTGTAGTATCTAACGGACTCGTCAATACAGACATTCGTCGGATCTGAGAGTGTCTGGCAGAATTCAGGGATCCCGTTGTCAGTCTGCGCCGTTGTCGTCTCCGACTGGAAGACAAGTCCTAGCGCGGTAATGACAAAGAGGATAATGGTGATGGTGATGTAACTTCTTCTCATGGGAAGTCCCTCCTAGTTCATCGTTGGTGCGGGTATGTTCCTCAGAACCCTGTCGATGATGACGTCTGATGTTATTCCCTCGAACTGCCACTCTGGAGCCACGATGACCCTGTGCCTGAGGATGCTTCTAGCCACTCTTTGGACATCTGCAGGATTGACATAGTCTCTTCCTTCAAAGACAGCATGGGCCTTGGCGCCGATGGCTAACCAGAGCGATGCCCTTGGCGATGCACCAATGCTAACTTCCTCACTTTCCCTAGTGGTCTGAACCAGCCTTACGATGTATTTAATGACATCATCTGACAACCTGACATTGTTACGAACGAAATGCTGTATACGTGTCAGATCATCGGGTGACAAAATTGTCCGGATGTCATTGAGCTTGTCGTAGGCATCAATTCCTGCGGTGAACCTCTTCACAATCTCAATCTCTTCGTCCTCCGCAGGGTAATCCACAATGACCTTGAACATGAAACGATCTACCTGAGCTTCTGGTAGTGGATAAGTTCCCTCCTGCTCGATTGGGTTCTGTGTAGCTAGAACCAAAAATGGTTTAGGAAGGTCGTATCTCTCATTGTCTGCTGATACCTGCTTCTCCTGCATGGCCTCAAGCATAGAAGCTTGTGTCTTTGGAGGAGCACGGTTGATCTCATCTGCCAGTAGGAGATTCGTGAATATCGGTCCTTGGGTGAACTTAAAAGTGCCGTCATTTGGTTGGTAGATGGAAATTCCAGTGACATCCGAAGGCATGAGATCCGGGGTGAACTGTATCCTCTTGAACTGCATTCCTAGCGCTTTTCCGAAAGCTCTAACCATAAGGGTCTTTGCGAGTCCCGGAGCACCTTCTAGCAACACATGTCCGTCGCTGAGGAGACTCAACAGCACTGCTTCAGATATTTCCTCCTGCCCTACAATAACCAACTGTATCTCTTCCTTGACTTTCTTCAGTTTACTGGAAATATCTTGGAGAGAAAAATTAGTACTCACAATTGACCAATGAGATTACACCCAAATTAAAGTTTGTATCAGCAAACAGAACTATTCCTCAGGGTACTGGAATTTGAATGGTCATCCCAAGGACAATCATACCCGCTGATAGCAGAAGGAAGAGGAATCCGACAAACCTCTTCGTCCCAATAATCTCTTTTCTGTGGTTGGGTAACCCTGGCGCGACATGCAAGAACGAGTATATCCCGATTGCAGTAATTGTCATGTTGGTTGTGAGAAACATTGGGATCAGACCTGAGGACTGTATGAACCAGAGACCGTATCCTATCAGCAAGGTGGTGAAATATCTTGACTTTATAGCTTCTGGCGTCACGTATTCGTCTACATAGGCCTCTCTCGGTACTGCTACCATCTGGAATGTCTTTTGATCCCATACATCCACGCTCTCGCTAATTGTCGAGAGTTCCTCGTCGGCAGTAAACCTGTGAGGGATATAGATGGCGAAGAAAGAGGAAAGGACAAGTCCTGATGTCAAGTCAAATCGAGAAATACTCAGCTTCGGCGAAACACCCTTCTTCCGGTACTGGTTGATTTGGATTGCCATGATGACTGTTATGAATGTCGTGTACAAAAATAAAGTCCAGAAAATCTCAACGATATTGGGGAATGAATCTTGGATGAGGAGGAACCGCATGATCTGGGCAACGACCATCACAAGTGTGAATGCAGCAATTCCTTCCCATGTCTTCTTATCGAAGAATGGTGAGTTGGTAACAGGATCCACCGTATCTCGTCTCATTCCCGCGCCCATGAGGTAATCCTGCCCCTGATCATATGGCTGTTGTCCATAAGCTTGTTGCCCGTAGGGTTGTCCCAATATTCCGCTCTGTGAACCAGTAGGTCTCCCCGATGGCGGTACCTGTGCAGGAGGCCCCATCTCATTCTGTGGTGGTGTTCCTGTCTGGTTCCCTCTTCGCATCCAATCGTATGGCTGGTGCGGGGTATCTTGCTTTGAATCATCAACTGGTTGGGAATTTAACGCGAACCCACATATTCCGCAGAAGGCTGCTCCAGGAGTATTGATCTCTGAGTTGCAGTTGGGGCATACCCTTTGGTCTGACATCTACAATTCTTCAGTTGCTATCCACACTTAAAATCTGATCGATCGAATTATTTCTCCTGCAACACCCGAACCCCAGGTAACTCCTTACCGCTCAGGTAGTCCAAGGTTGC
>JALWRB010000227.1 GCA_027077875.1 Candidatus Heimdallarchaeota archaeon | reverse complement strand
CCAAGTTCTACTCGGGAGACGGAATACCCTTCTCCCCCGTTGGGGTCAAGAGAGAGCTCACCACGGAGAGCTGAGGAGGGAGGAAGATGACCAGCAGTATCCCGTACCTCATCGCAAAGGCCAGATCTCATGTCGGCGCTTCTCCCAGCAAGCAGAAGATCGAGATGATGATCAATACCCCCTCGATGAGTGAGGCAGAGAACATCCTCTCTGGCTATGAGTTCTATCAGGGTGCCCTCCAGCAGGTCAGGCCCAGTGTTGACATCCTTGGCTTCGAGGGGATCCTCCGTAATGAGTTCGGGAAGATGCTCCACAGGTACTCTGTGGGTGCTTCTCCACAGGCTAAAAGTTTGCTCAATGCCTACGCAATGAGACTGGAGGCTGAGAATTTACAGATCCTGTTCCGTGCCATCATTGGCGGTGACCACGACGAGGACATCCTCAAGTTCATTGTCCCCGTCAACGAGTTCGAGATGAGGTCATACAAGAGGATTCTTAACTCCACCTCTCCCAAGAACGCCGTAGATTTCATCGCTTTCCCCGAGTTGAGGAGGGGGGCTGCCCGTGCGTTTGACAAGGCTAGAGACGACGACGAACTTGTCTTCTACATAGTCAGTAGTCTCGAACACGCTGCTTTTGAATACGCGTACAAGTTCAACAAACACATCCGCTCCGAGGTCGATCTTCTTAACCTCGAGACCGTCGCTAGGGCAATATCGCTCAAGATTAATCCACGGGAGTGGATCATCCCAAAGATTGGTGTTGTAGCACAGAACATAGGAAGACTTGAACGGCTCTCCAGTCCAAGGGACGTCATCGCCTCGATGATCAACAGTGTCCCCTACTCAAGTTACCTCAGGGATGTCCTGAATAGTCCTGAAAGTAGCATTATTTCGCATCTTGAGCGACAGGTTGACCTTGCGCTAATGAAGCACCATGCTTTCAATTTCAGGATCTTCTCCTACTCCAAGGAGGCCCTGTTCGACTTCTTCGCACTGAAATATCAGGAGATTAAGGACATCGGAAAGATCTTCCTCGGAAAAGCCAACAACATTGATCCCGAGAGGATACGGAATTCTCTACTGTACTTCGCGGTTTAGATAACAATCGTACTTTAATAATTACTTATGACAGAATAAATCCGGGGACTTCTTTCACCCGTATCAGAGGGATGTGGATACTCATCGAGTCCTTGAAAGCGTCTGTGAACTCCAGTTGCTCCTCCTTGGTTCCCTGTGCGGTGTAGGAGATGAATTTTCCCTTTGGCTCTCCCTCGAGCTCGACAAAGACTGTCACAGGTAGGCCCTTGAGGGAGTACCACGACGGGATGAGATGGGTGACAAACGCGTAGTACCTCCCTTCCTTCTCTGCAATATAGATGTGTCCTCCCCTGTTCTGCGTGGAGGAGATCACGAGTCTCACGAGTTCACCGATCCCATCGAGTTGCATCTTCTGTGCTATTGGTATTTCGTCCATATCCTGAAATCGGTGTGTTAAATATAAAGACTGATTTTGAGCTACTTGAGCAAATCCCCGATTCTCCGGACACCTTCCTCGAGGATATCCGGAGTGGAGAGGTAGACCATCCTAAAATGTTCCTTCCCGTAGACCTCGGAGAACCCTGAGCCGTGGACGACAAGTGTCTGCTTCTCCCTCAGAAGGTCGAGGACAAATTCCTTATCAGTCCTCCACTTCGTCCCTTTGAGGTCTATCCTTGGGAAGATGTAGAAGGCGGCCTGGGGGACGAAGGTCTCAATCCTCTCTATCTCCGAGAACCCCTTGGTCACGATATCCCTCCGCTCCTTGATCTTCTTGAGCATGGTCTTCAGGTGAGGTGGATCGAGATCCAGCCCCGCCACTGCAGCCAGACTAATAGGAGTGGTCGGGGAGAGCCTAGTCCTGCATAGTTTTCTGATGCCCTCGAACGGCTCTGCAATCCTATCCTCTGAGTCCATCCTGTAGGCATACGCCGCCCTCCATCCGGGTGCAAGGTAATTCTTGGAGAAACCGTTGAAGACGACGATCGGTACGTCCCTCGCAATTGTGGACATGGATGTGTATTTCACTCCGTCGTCGAGGATCTGCCTGTCGTAAATCTCATCGGCCACAATTGCAAGGTCATGCTCCCCTGCCAGGTCGATCAGCTTTCTGAGAACTGACTCCGAGTACACTGCACCTGTCGGGTTGTTCGGGTTGATCACCACGATAAGCTTGGTCCTCTCGTTGATCTTAGACCTGAGGTCGTCAATGTCAGGTATCCAGCCCTCCTCCTCGATACAGCGGTATGCTACTGTCTCTGCTTGTGTCACTGTGCCCGCAGATTGGTAAGCAGGATATGTTGGGCCGGGTACAAGCACCCTGTCCCCGGGATTGAGGAACGACAGGAAAAGGTAAAGTATCCCCTCACTGACCCCGTTGGTGAATATCACATCTGACGGTTGAACACCGTTACTGTACTTTGCATCCTCGTACCAAGCGATCCTCTCCCTGACGTAGGCATCACCGACGGACTCTGAGTAGTATCCACTCCCTTGGTTCGCCACCTCTGCAAGCCTGTCCCTCATGGGCTTCGGTACGTCGAAGTCGAACTTGTTCGGATCTCCGATATTGAAATAGAGGATGTCGTGCCCCTGTGCCTTCAGTTGATTTGCCACCTGCTGTACATCCCTGATTGCGTAGGTCATGGAACCCACCCGGTCACTGATTCTCATACGACAAAACTGGTGGTGTCGCATTTTATCTTTGCGTTGGTGAATGGGCCATAAGTTTTATTTCACATCGTGGAATTCAAGGACTGTGAAGCAGATCCTGATCCACGACTGTGCCGTCGCCCTGGTACCCGGCTCATGGAGGAAGAAGAGGAAAATAACTGAGTACATCAAGAGGACGGGGAGGATCCCGCTGATCAACAGCTCTACTCACCAACATCTGCTGTCCAAGACACCGAGGGAGAAGAGGCAGGATCGTCCTGATCTTCTGCACTTCGCCCTACTGCTCGCCTTGAACTACGCCAAGATCAGAGAACTGGATGTCCTGTTCACCGTGGGGGAAGATATCTACCGCGTTGATCCAGACACCCGGCTTCCCCGTGACCAGCAAAGGTTCTACGGTATCCTCGAAGGTGTGCTCGCAGGTTCCGAGAACCCCTTCATCACCCGGATTGGGCGGGACTTGGGTAATGTCCTCACCACCAACATCTGGCTGTTTTCCCGGACAGCTGGGACCACATACCGCGAGGTCGAGGAGTTTCCAGACGATCTCACAATGGTCTTTGGCGGAAGGGCACACTCTGGTCCACAGGTATCCAGTCTTCCCGAGTACAGGTCACTTAACCTTGGTGACAAACCCCTTGAGCTGTGGACCGCGATCAGCCTTGTGGTTCCCCGAGTACTGGATCTTCCCTAACAAAAAACTCGCTGATCCTCCGCTCTCTCTGCGCAGACGTAGCAGAGCTCCGAATCTCTGCAGATGCAGCATAGTTTTCTGGTGTCCATGCTCTCACAGTGCTGGTGGCACTCAATGCACACTGCAGAAGAGTCTAGTGTAGTACTGACAGACATGGTAAATTCATCCTCTGGTCCTGTATAAAAACCCACAAGACCCATCCGGGGCGGAGTGCTGAGCACTCCTGGCAGAAGTGTGGAACAGACTGCCACCCGATGAGTTCTGGGGAGTTCATCTTATGTGTGGTGTATAAAAAGTTCTGAAGGCGTTTCCCGGACATATCCCCATCCACAATTCAATCTTTTCTTAAATACGAATGTGCGCGGATAGCCTTAATAATTTTACTAGATTAGCACAAAACATGAGCTATGAATTCTCAAGAGAAGAGGAGCGAGTCATAAATAACTTCGCTGTGAAGACAGCAATTATCGGGATACTATTTGGGGTTCTGTCTGTCTTCCTCCTCATAAGTGTCCTTCTGGACAGTGACATCAGCACAACAGACAGGATCTTCAGGTCGATCCTCGCCGGTCTGCAAATACCAATTGCAGTCTTGCTGATCTACCCAGGTCTCAACTTCCGCAACGTCATGCGCACCGAGGGCTCTGACATCCAGGAGCTCATGACCGGTATCCGTAAGCTGAAGCTGTCGCTGTGGGCACTACTTTACATCATCGTCGGGTTATTGGTGATCTCCACCTACCTGATCATCTCGGCCTAGGTGATTGCCATGTCGTACGAATTTACCCCTGAAGAAGAGAAGGAATTCACCGAGCTGTCGAGGATCCTGACGCTGTTGGCCGTCCTCTTCGTCCTCTACGGTGTGTTCGGGATCTTCTTCTCTCTGAACCCCCCAGACATTCTGTCCATTCTCTACTCAATCGCCATCATCCTCGCAGGAATCTTCTTCTACCTACCTACCGACAACCTCCGGCTCATAGCCTCTACCGAGGGCAACGACATCAAGGAACTTATGCAGGCCTTCAAGGAAATGAACACCGGGTGGGATTACATCATCGTCCTCTTCGGCATCCTCTGTGTCATAACCCTCATCTCGATCTTTGTGTGAACTTGTCGCGAGTTTATATAGTGTTGTCATTCTCTGACATATTGAAGCACAACCTGTCGCGTTCAGATACAATAACTTTATTAATTATACTAATGCGATAGATTCAGCTCTCAAGAGGTCTAAACCATGAGAAAACTGATAACACTAATACTTCTGCTCACCCTGTTCTTCTCAGCAGTCAGCACTTCCGCCCACGGAGGAGAGGAGGGTACTGTCGAGGACGTATTCTACAAGGCTCCCAAGCTGAACTCATCGATCACCATAGACGGTGACGAGTCCGACTGGGAGGATGTGCCCGCAATGGAGATCGAGCTCTACAGCTGGATCGGCGTCGAGGTAGAGGAAGAGTTTGTGATCGACTTCAAGGTCGCTTACGACTCCGAATCCATCTACTACCTTGTCGAGATCGCGGATCACTACGCCTTTAATGCCACCAACTCCGCTCTCACTCCTGCCCTTGGCATAGCCACCAGCATCAACGCCTCGACCGCGGCCCACATGGGAGCACCATCGGCCACGGAGCTCGGAACATCCACGGGTGCTGTGGACATCATGCACTGGGATATCCAGACCGAACCCGGTGTCGTGGTCGGGGGAAACAGCACCTCCGGTCAGGGCGAGGGCAATCTCGACGACGAGTACGCCACTGTCCCCTCCAACAGGTACGCGGACAACGTAGAAAACAGTTACACCGGAACGTACATTCACTCCAATGCCACACAGGGTGCAGAGGGTCACTACACCTTCGAGATCAAGAGGGACCTCACCACCGATGACCCCAACGACGTGCAGTTCGTCGAGGGACAGCAGTACGAGTTCAACATTGCATACTGGACCCCCGAGCAGTCGGAGGACGGATGGTCGCCGACCGGTCACTTCACCTACGGTGCAAGGATCTTCATCGGACTTGGCGTCGTCCCCACCGAGCCGGTCACCGAGACGAACGGTCTGCCTTTCGCCACCCCTCT
>JALWRB010000226.1 GCA_027077875.1 Candidatus Heimdallarchaeota archaeon | reverse complement strand
GACGGTCTGATCTGCGAGAGCGGGATCTTCGCACCCGAGCTGGTCTCCAAGCTGGTCAAGGAGAGCTACCCGTTCATCTTGGAATGAGCTGTTCGTGAGCAACCGATCGTTATCATTAAATAAATAGTAACAGTGGAGCACTCAGGAGAATAATAGAGTGAACCTTAGAAATTACTTACTCGTGCTGTTCATCGTCGGAGGACTTGTCATCACTCCGGCCGCCACCGCGTACGAGCCCTCGGGAACGATCAAGCTGATCGCCTACTCCGACTTGGAGCAGGGAGAGCGGCTGTTCCCCGGGAGCTTGGTCAACCTTACCTTCGTTCTCAAGAACTTCACAAACGAGACCATGCGGATGGTCAATGTCACCCATTCGATCCCCGAGGACATGCAGTTGTACATGGCCCCAGCAGGCGTGTTGCTGAACAGCTCCTCCGAGCTCAACGTGACCTCCTCTTTCTCCTACGAGACACCGACCAACGGATCGGTGACGCTGACAAGGGCCTACATCAACTCGACGTACTACGAGCTCTCCTTCGAGAAGCTCCTGCCCTCGCAGTCATTCTCGTGGATGATCACGCTGAACGCCAGCGATGCGTTGACCTTCGAGGTCTCCTCCCCGACCGTCAAGTACCTTGACAAATGGGGCGACGAGAAGACGTTCTCCGACGCGAATCCCCTCTCTCTGAGGTACGAGACTCCCGACGAGGAAGACCCGTCGGAGAAGAACTACCCGACCTTCGAGACCGCGGATGCCAACTGGACACTCATCATCTCCGTCATGGTCCTAGTCGCCGTTGTGGCGGTCTTCAGCAAGGCACTGTACGGCAAGAAGCCCTTCTGAGAACGATCTTCGGCGATAATTTACCTCTTTTAGTTGTGCATAGAGACTTTGTGAATATGGTTACTTCAGACTAATGTGTTGGCAGTTTTTCCTCGAGATGCCCGATGATTACTTCTTACCCTTGGACAGTCTGACGATCTCCATCCTCTCCTGCTTTCGCCTCTTCCCGTCCTCGAACCTGCGTTTCTCCTCATCGGTCTCGGGGATCACGGGTGGTACGGGGATTGACCTCCCGAACTCGTCCACGGCGACGAAGGTGAGGTATGCACTCCCGGTCTTCTTGACCTCTCCTGTGTTCAGGTTCTCGGTCTCCACCCGGACTCCGACCTCGAGGCTCTTGGTCCCCGTGTAGTTCACACTGGCCCTGAGGATCAGGAGCTCTCCCACGTGCACGGGATTGAGGAAGTCCATTCGGTCAATCGAGGCGGTGACCACGCGGGTCCTGCAGTGGCGGATGGCCGCCAGCCCTGCTACGTTGTCGATGAGGTAGAGGATAGATCCTCCGTTGATGGCCCCCAGCTCGAGAGCTCCGCCCCTCCACGACGGGTTGGAGTCACTGGGCATCATCAGCTTCTCGTGGATGACGACAGATTCCTTGACGGGTTTTCCTTCTGGCATACCTCTGGGTGGGATACTCAGCATTAAAATCTGTGGGAAGCGTCTCCCCCTTGATTCAGTGTAGGATTCAAAGGCTTAAATACCGCCGACTCCAAGATAGTAACCTCAAGAACAAACAGAAGGACTGTAAGTATGAAAGTTAAGGTATTACATGATTTTGACACCCGGAGCGAGGTGGTCTTCGTCCACAAGGAGGTTGACGACCCTCGTGATTCCCGGACGAATTTGGCGCAGATACGGGTCCTGGACAAGAAGCAGCTGGTGCAGGTGGTGATCACCGAGTCCCTCGTGACCAAGGAGCAGATCGGTCTGCCCAAGAACCTCGCCACGAGACTGGGCACCAAGGACGGTGACAACATAACCATCCAGCCGAGGACGAAGCCACAGAGCTTCGACATCATCAAGCGCAAGTACAACGAGAAGATCACGTGGTCACAGGAGGAGATCGAGACGATCGTCCAAGACATCTACGAGGGGAACTCCACCGACTTGGAGATGGCCGCGTTCACGCTGGCCCTTCAGTACGAGAAGCTCTCACGCCGCGAGAGCGAGTTCCTGACAAGGTCCTTCGCCAAGTTCGGCAACCACATCGAGTTCAAGGAGCCAGTCTTCGACAAGCACTCAATCGGAGGCATCCCCGGGAACAAGGTGTCCCTGCTCATCGTACCGATCATCGCCGCCGCTGGGTTGCTCATCCCCAAGACCAGCAGCAGGGCGATCACCAGCCCCTCGGGGACCGCGGACACCATGGAGGTACTGGCAAACGTCTCCTTCAGCACGGAGGAGATCCAAGAGATCGCTCCCAAGAGCCGGGGGATGATCGTCTGGGCGGGAAACCTCAACCTCGTACCCGTGGACTCCGAGATCATCAACCGCGTGGAGAGGCCGCTAAGGCTGGATCCTGACTCGGTGATCATAGCCTCCATCCTCTCGAAGAAGCTGTCAACCAACGTCAAGCACATGGTGCTGGACATGCCGACTGGACCCGGGACGAAGGTTGAGACCCGTGAGGAGGCGATCGCACTGAGCCGTGCCTTCGTCGAGATCGGGCAGAGAGTGGGCATCGAGATCGAGTGCGCCCTCACCTACGCCGACCAGCCAGTCGGCCACGCCATTGGACCTGCACTTGAAGCGAGAGAAGCCCTGAAGACACTGCAGGGTAAGGGACCCGTCAGCGTGCGGGAGAAGTCCGTGGAGCTCGCGGGCATCCTGCTGGAGATGAGCAAACTCGCACAGAGGGGCCATGGTGCCTCTGTGGCCAATGACATCCTGAGCAGTGGGAAGGCACTCGAAAAGTTCAGGGAGATCATCGACTTCCAAGGAGGAAACATGAAGGTCAAGCCCGAGGACATCCCGGTGGGGCAGTACACCATCGAGATCACAGCACCCAAGGACGGGTACATCTCCCACCTGTCCAACACCGCAGTCAAGCAGGTCGCATCCGTGCTCGGGTGCCCACTGGATCACGCCGCGGGTCTGGAGCTCATGGCCAAATCGGGTGAGTTCGTCAAGAAAGGCAGTCCGTTGCTCAAACTCTACGCAACCAGTGAGTCCAAACTCGACGAGGCCCTGAAGGTCTACAACTCGTCGAACTTCTTCCAGTACGAGGGAATGGTGCTGGAGCGGATATCCAATAGCATCGTCTCGAATGTCGACGACACCGCGTGAATTCATGGTCATCCCTGCCTGGAACATCATTGTCACAACGGCACCCATCTGGATCTGCAAGGGGTATTACATCATCAGCATGTACCGTCACAGCGGCACCCGTCTAGCTCCGCAGTGCCCAAGACCAGTCCACGACCAATACCATTTTCTTCTAGCGCGCGCACGGTATTGTGTGACCGAAGAAGACCAGAGCTACAAGGAGTACGTCACTGCGGATGGAGGCACGGTGAACTTCGAGTGTCCGGTATGCGGTTCAGACAAAGCCGTGGTGACACAGAGGCTCCTGCAGATCCCCTACTACGACGACTTCCACGCCATCATCCTCCTGTGTCCCGACTGTGGGCTCAGGCGAGCGGACTTCGCCAACCTCAGCTCCAAGGGACCAGCCCACTACTCGTACACCGTCGAGACGGAGGAGGACTTCACGACCAAGGTCGTCCGCTCTATCGAGGGGGTATTCCGAGTACCGGAGATTGGCGTGGAGATCAAGCCAGCGACCGCACCGTCGAGCTGGATCAGGAACGTGGAGGGGATACTCCTCGACATCAAGGAGAAGGTCGAGATCGCAAGGGACCACGCCGAGACGGAGGAGGATCGGCAGAAAGCCGAGGACCTCATCAAACGGATCGACGGACTCCTCGCCGGTAAGGAGCCATTCACCCTAGACATCCGTGACGACACGGGTAACTCCGTCATCATCCCCGCAGACCCTAAGAAACTCAGGATCGAGCACTACGAGGTTTTGGAGAACTAGGGTCTGTCCGTGAGTGGTATATGCCAAATATGGCTAATCTGCAGAGATCGATACCTCAACTGATAGATATCTCGAGTATTACTTATCTACAGAGACCTACATCCCAACTGATAGATATCTTGAATATTACTAATCTACAGAGATCAATATCTCAACTGATAGATATCTTGAATATTACTAATCTACAGGGACCGATATCTCAACTGATAGATCTCTCAAATATTACTACACGAAGACTATTTCTTCTTACAGATGATGTGGTAACGCCCTAATCGCTACTGCCCCTTGGTCAGCCTGTTCGCCACGTCAGGGATCAGGTTCAGGAGCTCAATGGGTAGCGGGAACACTATGGTCGAGTTCTTCTCAACAGAAATCTCCTGCAGTGTCTGAAGGAGTCTCAGCTGCATGGCTCCACCAGACTGGCTGACCATCTGACCCGCCTGCTGGAGCTTCTCCGATGCTTCGAGCTCTCCCGTGGCCAAGATGACCCTCGCTCGCCTCTCCCTCTCGGCCTCGGCCTGCTTGGCCATCGCTCGCTTTAGGTTCTGTGGAAGCTCTACGTCCTTCAGCTCGACCATAACAATAGAGATGCCCCACTGGTCAGTCTCCTTGTCGATGATCGACTTGAGCTGCTCGTTGATCTTGTCCCGGTGCGTCAGAACCTCGTCCATCTCGTGCTGACCCACGACAGACCGGATCGTCGTCTGCGCGATCTGGAACGTAGCCGCCCTGTAGTTGTCCACCTCGAGAATCGCCTTGGTCGGATCGCTCACCTTGTAGTACGCAACCGCGTTGATGTTCAGCGGGATGTTGTCACGGGTGATGATCTCCTGCGGTGGAGCGTCAGCGACTTCCACCCTCAAGGAAACTTTCCGAAGATCCTCCACCACGGGGAAGATGAGGACCAGCCCGGGATTGACGATGCCCGAGTACTTCCCCAACCTGAACAACACGCCCCTCTCGTATTGGTAGATTACACGTAGTCCAGCAAGCAGGTAGGCTATACCGAAGACAGCAGCGATGATCGCAGCCGTGAAGACCTGTCCTCCAGTCAGGAAGTAGGTCACTCCAAATGGTATGCCCACGAAGAGTATCAATCCGATTAATCCTCCGAACGTCATAACTGAGTGATAATCCACAAATTCGGATTTAAGGATTAGGGTCATCTGCTGTTTTTCACGACTATTTAGTGCGGAAAATTTGAGCATTCTTTGTCCTCAGGCTATATGTCGTTAAAATCACAGAATAGTTTTACAAGAGATGTTCACTGGTAACTAGTACTCTCACCTTCAACTGGAGGTACAAACTAGAATTCAGACCAACCCCTATTCCCCTGAATTATTCACTTTGGACTGCTCTAGTGCAATTTTATGAGACCAACGGGAATTGAACCCGTAGCTAAGGAAGATTGCGGTTGAACCTCCACAATCCTCAATGTTACCATTACACCATGGTCTCTTTCTGGGACAGGAACTCTTGTCCTCATACCTACTGGGCGCGACATGTATTTATCTTTTGTTTTAAATTGCACTTCTCCTGCTCCGTGGTCGTAAGGTAATTAAAGCTGAGGGTGGTGGTTCTTACGGATGAGAATAGTACTGGGAA
>JALWRB010000225.1 GCA_027077875.1 Candidatus Heimdallarchaeota archaeon | reverse complement strand
AAAGTACCTCGAGGCTCTTGCTAAACTTGTCTCGGAGTCCGTGGCATCTGTGGTGGAGCCCGACTCGTACGAGTTCGATGTCGACCGGATTGAATCAATCGTCAAGGGGGTTGTCGAGATCAGTCCACAGGAACAATTGAGTGGAGGATGAGGGAGCCTCCCCGTCTCGTCACGACGGTTCTTGACCTTGGATCAAGACCCACGACCCCTACCTCTTCCCTGAGCAATCTCTCTCCCGTGTTAATGTCCCAGATGGAGAAGTCATCCTTGTGCACACAGTAGAGGTACGTATCAAAGTAGAACTCCCCTCTCGGTCCGGGGAACCATGAGACGAACTCCTTGCTGTCGGTGTCGTAGATAAGGACGGCATCCAGCATGTTCAAGTCGTCCTGCCCGAACCCGTAAAGGGCGAGCAGAGAGTCATCTATCCAGCACATGGGCCCGTCCCAGTAGTAGCTGGAGAATTTCGGGATATCGTATGAGTCATCATCGTCGGTATGCCACGGATCTTGCAGCCACTTCTCGATATCGAATATCTTCGGAGCACCGATGGGAGACCAGACCCAGCCGTTGTCGGCAAGTCTCTTCTCCCCGGGTGAAGCGAGGAGACTGCAGTGGAAGTAGTCCGCGAGGTATCTGCCATCCTCGTTCACCTCATAGGGGAGGTCGTCCTCCTCCCGCTCGGTTAGTCTCAACCCAGTCCGGACGTCGGTGATGTCCAACCGGTTCCACTCGGAGGCGTGGATGAGGAGCTGTGTACCCTCTCTCTCGATGAATTCGTAGGAGAACACGCAGTGATTGACGTGGTAGTCGCCGCGGTAGAGGGGCATGACAATGCTTCCATCCTCAATGTCGAATACACAGCCATGACTTCCACGAACGTTGACAATTGCGATGAGCGACCCATCCTTGGAGACCTTGAACTCGATGGGCATGGTCAGGTCTATCTCGGAATTCTCGAATGAGGTTGTACGGACAACCTTTCCCTCGGAAAGATCAACTGTTCGGAGGACGAGTGCACCATCCTCGATGTCAAGGATGTGGTACACTGGACCATCAGACATATCCGCCTGTAGTGGTATCTGGGCACTCCCTCCCTTGAACTCCGACATTTCTTGCAACCTGAACCTCTCATTCACCAGAATTTCTGGAGACCCCCTGATGCTCTCGACGTAGTGGACTGGGAGCTGGAAGTACTCCTCAATTCTGCTGTCAGTGACTACCACAAGAGGGGGATTCTCCTCCTTGATGCACCGGTGGCAGACAAGGAAGAATTCTGTGCCCTCTCCCGTGAAGATGAGGTTCCATCCCTCCTCACCCGCAGACATGAACTCATAGGTCAGGTGCTCGCACACCTTCTTCTCCCATAGATTGTAGCTCATGAACAGCCGAGAAAAACGTCATAGATAAAGGTAAGTGAATTGTCAAGCAAGTCACACCTCGGAGGAAGCAGTCTGGACATGATTTCCCGATTTGTGAAGGTGGACCCTTTAATAAACGGACCATATTCTTTGCTTAAATACACAAGGACAATTCGACCGCTTAGGTTATCAAAACCATAATAAGAAATATTTGATATTATCGAAATATGAGTTTCCCATTGATCGGTGACAAAGCACCAGAATTCGAGGCAAAGACGACACAGGGAGTTGTGAACTTCCCCAAGGACTACGAGGGCAAGTGGATCGTGCTCTTCAGCCATCCCGCAGACTTCACACCCGTCTGCACCACGGAGTTCATGGCCTTCCAGCAGAGGAAGGAGCAGTTCGACGAGCTCAACGCACAGCTCATCGGGCTGTCCATCGACCAGGTCTTCAGCCACATCAAGTGGATCGACTGGATCAAGGAGAACTTCGACCTCGACATCGAGTTCCCCATCATCGCCGATCACGGCCAAGTGGCTTCACTCTACGGGATGATCCACCCCAACAAGGAGTCTAACACCGTGAGAGCAGTCTTCATCATCGACCCGACGGGCACCATCAGGGCCATCCTCTACTACCCGCAGGAGCTGGGTAGGAACATGGACGAGATCCTCAGGATGATCCGGGCATTCCAGATCGCAGACGAGAAGAAGGTCGCCATGCCGGCCAACTGGCCGAACAACGAGACGTTCGGTGACAGGGTGATCGTTCCACCCGCAAGTGACGTGGAGACTGCTCGAAAGAGGCTCAAGCAGAAGGGCATCAAGTGCTACGACTGGTGGCTGTGCACCAAGGAACTGAAGTAGATTAAGCCAGTTTACCCACTCACCTACTCCGTTATTCAACCCTCTGTACTTCCCGCACATGCGGGTTACTCGAGCATCCGAGTTCACCCCATCTGATCGGCCGTGGTAACAATTTTATACACCAACCCGAAGGATGAATAATGGTAGATATCATTGAAGAGGGGCAGAAGCTCCTGGAGGCACGGCTCAACGCCGGCGGTAGTGGACTGACGGTGTGGGACATCAAGCACATCATCTACCTGACGATGAAGGATGCCCACGTCGACCACAACGAGCTCTTCAATCTGAGGAGGCTCGACAAGTTCAGCGAGAAGTACATGACACCCGAAGCACAGCTCTTCCTCGCAGCTGTCGTCGGTGTGCTCACGGGTGAGATCAAGCCCAAGGGACCCGAGAGGGAACTGTACAACGAGGCGAAGGAGATGCTGAAGGCTAAAGGGATGGGCAAGGACTCCAAGTTCGACCTGGACGACATCAAGGAGCTGATCTTCAGGGTCTTCGAGGACGGTGTGATGAGCAGGTACGAGCTGGACGAGATGGAGAAGATCCGCAGGTACAGCTACAGCAACATGACCCCGGATGCCGTGCAGGCGTACGAGGAGTTCATGGACGGCTTCAAGAAGAAGGTGGAGAGTTTCGAGCAGGAGCAGATGCGGAGGTACAGGGCACGCAACCGTGAGGTCTCCAACGAGGAGTACGACCGGCACATTAACACCAGCATAAAGGGGGGCTACATCAGAAAGGTGCACGACATGGCACCCGAGACCTACCGGCAGTGCGGAACCTGCTTCGGCTCGGGAAGGACGACCTGCTCCTCCTGCGGAGGCATGGGTGGTCACTACTCATCGAGGGTGTCCTACGACTACGACGGCAACCCCGAGTACAGTGACGAGTTCATCCCCTGCGGCTGCTCGGGTGGATACAGCATCTGCGGAAGTTGTGGGGGATCAGGATCAGTGTACGCCTAGAATACCCCTACAGCCCCTTCTGCAGTTTCTGGATCTGATTTTGGATCCGCTTCATCTGCTTCTGGATGGCATTCTTCCTCCGCTTGAGGACGGGGGAGAGGTTGTCGTGCTCGATCTGTAACCGCTCCAGCTGCCGGTTGAGGAGGGCGATCTCGTCCATGTGACGCTCACGGTCGTCGAAGCTCATTGACTAGCTGTATCTGGGGAGGATTAAAACCTGAGGGAAGTTCAGGAGACGTATAGATGACCACGAGGAGTAGCAAATATCAAGCCTCTTGTATTCAGATATGTCCTCAAAACCCTTAGGTAGCCCTAGAAATCACTGCCTTAGGAGAGAGAACGGGGAAGGGAATAGGCTCAGACTTATAACAACATACAATGATAGCAGTACGTGGGAAGACTAGTCGAACGGATACCAGTCTTGGAAATAATGAAATACACTACTTTAGTGCTCCAGACGACTGGGGTGAGGGAGCAGAGCAAACAGTACAGGGACCAGTATCGATCCATGTTCGGCGAGTACCCAATTATCTGGGGTATCGGAATGAGATCCATAAAAGAAGCTGAACTCTACAGCTTCTTCGTCGATACACAGTACTTTAGGTTCATCAAGTACAACTCGGACCGCCGAGGTGACTTCTCCGAAATTCCATTGAACGAAGTAAGAGGCGTTCAACTCAAAAGAGGGGACATCTTCGCCCTCCTCAATCATGTGAGTCAGTTCATAAGAATATCACTCTCATACCGCAATGATACATTCACCTTCTACGTGATCACCAACAATACATCTCACTTTGACCAGATTGAAGAAAAGTTGCCAAGGACGGTAAAATTAGCCCTGCTAGGGGAAGAAAAGAGGAAGTCACAAGAATCACAGGTACCTGCGAACGATGTCATTGGATCAAACTTGAAAGGGGTAATAAGTGAAACTGAAATCAGGGAAGAGAAGGAATTAGTCACATCTGAAATAAGAGTACAAAGCGAGAATCTCGCCCCTGAACTTGCCGTGACCAGTGAGGAAGAGGTTCAGAATACACCTCAAAACCAATCAGAAAGAGACGAGAAAACAGACCGGAGTGAGGGAGAATCTGATCATACATCAGACAGCCAGAAAAGACCGGAACAGGATTTGGAGAAACACGCAATCATGCTCTGGGACTATGACAATGTACCACTGAAGAACTCAGGGACAATGGATCCAACTGCCAAGTCCCTGAAGAGGATAATCAGTGAAAATGGGGAGTACAACCGGATGATATGCATCTCCGCGGTAACACTAAGTGACAATATCGTCAGCAAAATCCATGGAATTCACCCCGATATCGAGGTCATTAGAGTCCCTCAAGGGAGAGACAGTACGGACAGAAGTCTTGAAAGATACGCGACAAAGTTCATCGAGAAGTATCCCAACTCAGATATGCTCGTTATCTCTGGGGACCACTATTTCATACCAACCATCAATAGGGTAGCGACGATCGGTGCCAAGGTTATTATCGTACATACAGGGAATCTGAGCACAAAGGTGATTGGGGAGATTCCAAACATGCAGCTTATCAACCTCTCCCTCACCACCCCAAAGAACACACAGAAGGAGAGAGAGAGTCCAAACAACCAGAAGAATCAGTGCACAATCTGCAGCAGGTCGTTCGGTAGTAAGACCTCTCTCAAACAACACCTTTCTTCAAAACACAAAACATCCCAGAAGACCTTCACCTGCCATTATTGCCCGTCAGTGCTGAGAACCAAAAATGAGCGAATAATCCACGTACAAAACAGTCATTCCGAATATATCAACGAGTTGACATGCAAAAAATGTGGTAAGCTCTTAGCAAGTAAGCAGGCAGTAAGTAGCCACACCAGATCACACCTATGAAGTGGTATGCAGTATTTATATTCTGATGAAGAGATGTGCAAATCTATTAAAAAGTGGGTTCTAAAATCGATTTGAGTTCCTCTGGAGATTTATTCGATCCAGGAAATTTCAAACTCTCTCCACATGAGACTACCTTAGCAGGATGGAGTATATTATACAAGACTTCTACCACCTTATCAGTTCTTTCGTCAATTGTGTCATTGTTCCACTCTTTATAATGGGAAAGAGACTTTGAGACGGTAATGTCCTCCTTCTCATATACTTTAATTTTCTCATCAAATGACTTATTCCCTAGTTTGACATTTGTTTTTTGTAGCAGAATTGTCATATTACCTAGTCTACTGAGGTACAGTTTCCGTGATGTTTGACTTAATTTGCTAAAATGATCCCAGCCCGATTTAGGTTTTTGGGGATAGATATGCTCCACCGTAATTTCATCACCAAAGGTGAATAATTGCTTCTGAATACTCGATTGATCTGAAAAATCAATTACATCAGTAATTAAAGCATATATCCGATAGACCTCTTTACTTGTAAATTTCACTTTAGTTCTATATATTTCCTGCATCTCAGCTAGTGAAAGGATTGGAGGCAAGATATTATCTTTGATGGATATACAAAAGGAATCGATAAATGCAGACTCTACATCATCTGATTCCCAGTCTGTTTCTTTTAGAATGAAAATACTGTAGTCTAGCAATTTTGTAGGAGACAATTGTTTGGTAGCAAATTCAAAAAGAACAATGGATTCAAGTAACTGGAAAATACAATAACTTGGGTTCAGGTGATTTGACAGGATAATACGAAATAGTAAAGGGAATATGTTCTTTTTCTGATATGCTATTAGAAGACCCCATAGGATGTGAAAAGTCTGCAATTCCACAGTTTCATTATTATGCTTGTAGTATCCATTGATTATCATGTCAAATACGTCAACTATTGTGGCCAATTCCTCGATATACTCTATTGGGTCGATGTCTTTCTTTTCTAACAAATACTTGCCATAAGTCTTAATTGAAACTTTATCATCTACAACTGGATACTTTGACAGGAAATGGTAGTAACAGAGATCCCTGAGAGAGATCATGCCTTTTCCTCTATCTAATAAACCATCAATTCGCCCAACTAATTCGTCCCATTTTCCTTCAATTATATATTGTTCAGTGACCTTCTGCCTTTCTGCTATAACCAGTGCATATTTCACTAAATCTGATTGTTCAAGGCTTTTACCAGTTGAATTTATTGTTTCAAAGATCTCCCATGCATTCTGATCCTCTGGAATCGTAAACTTAGTGAACCAGACCGACCGTAATGTAGTAACGCTAATTGCGAATAGTATTCTTAATACATCTTTAACCGCATCCAAGTTGTTGAAGAAATTCGAATCAACTAAATAACTCATGTTGTCTTTAATATAAGTAGTTATTATCTCATAAATGACTATAAAGGAATTTATCATTCGAGAAATGTGATCTGAGAACTGATCCGAATTTACACTCTTGTCGTTTTCAAATATTTTATCTGAAATATCAGCCACAATTCGATCGGAAATTTCAGTGAGGAACCGAGGATCTGGGAAAAGATCGGTCTTATATGTTACTTGAAGGTACTTTCTCTTGATCCTTTTGTTTTTATAATGTTTTTCATCCAGCTTACGCCGAAATATTGTCTCTTCTATTTCCTTAATTGTGAGACTCCACTCATTAACATCATCTTGTTTCTCAAGTTTGTCTATCAGTTTGATATATTTTGAATAAATGTCTTGTACAACTGCTAATCTTTTGTATGAAATAAATTCTTCCATTACTTTCCTGACTGTAACTCTTGTTTGGGAACCACTGGAAAAATTAACTTTGAAATCAGAGGATTCTTTTGTCCGCTCTGTTTCTTTTATTTTATACGCTAAAATCTCATCTTTTAGTAATGCAGTTATTCGCTCATATTTTTTGTCTATTACACTTGGAGATACTTCTGTATCAATAAATGAGAATATGTTTTCTAGTACAGATATTAGGAACACGAGAGTTGTCATCCTTTGTTGACCATCTATAATTTGAAGATTCGCAGATCCTCTATCATCTTGAAGAATAAGTGCACCAAGATATTTCATCTGGAACTTATTTGGATCAAAGTCCTCTTGATTAATCACGCTATCGCAGACTTCTTTATTCTCAGTTGAAAGTTTCAGGATATCTTCTACAAGTTCGGTGACATGTTCTTCTTCCCAATCGTAATATCGTTGATAATTTGGTAGGATATATGTATTTGTGAAAAGGTCATAGAGAGACGTACTGCTCAATTTTACCTTGTCTAATTTTCTTTCTTTAAATTTAGATAATTCACTTAATGTACGTCCTTTCTCCTTGTCCATACTCAGGGATTTTATGAACTATTATTATATTTACCTCAGAGCTTTAAGCCATGATTAGAGTTAGCTCATATTTTGAAGAAGTGAATATCCTTTTACCAATGAATCAATAAACATATCCAACTCTTCCCTACTATTACTTTTCCCCAACCCAATCCGTATGGACTGGTACGCTCGATTCTCATCACCATACATCGACATGAGGACGTGGGACGGTTTTACAACATCGGTTGTACACGCAGATCCGGCTGAAAATGAGAACCTCTTACTGAGCATCTGGATTACGGATTTGGACTCAATGCCAGGGATGTAAAGGTTGAGGTTCTGGGGAAGTCTCGTCTCAAGAGGAGGACCATTGAGCTGAAGGTCTGGTATCCTCTTTTTCAGCTTTTCCCAGAGGTATGCCTGTAAATCTCTGAACTGCGTATTCATTGATTTCATGTCCCTCTTGATCAACTTTGCTGCTTTTCCGAATCCTACGATACCAGGGACATTCAGGGTTCCAGACCTAACATTACCCTCTTGTCCACCCCCTCTAAGGATTGGGGTAAGATAAACCCTTGGGGACCTTTTGGAGATAAATAGAGCACCAATACCCTTAGGTCCATAAATTTTATGGGCAGAAATTGACAGCATGTCGATCTTGTCTTTCCTAACGTCAATCTTTACTCGCCCGATTGCCTGTACAGCATCCGTATGGAAGAATACACCGTGTTTACGAGTGATCTCTCCGATCTTTGAGAGATCATGTATGCTCCCGACCTCATTATTAGCAGCGAATATTGTCACAAGTCGGGTGTTTTCCTGTATGCTTCTCTCGAGTTGCTCATAGTCTATAATCCCATGCTGGTTCACGGGAAGGTATGTCACCTCTCCTCCAAGTTTCGCGAAGTAAGAGCAGCTCTCCAGAATAGCTTTATGTTCGATCTCGGAGGTGATAATGTGCTTTCCCTCGACATCTTCGTACGGAATAAGACCAAAGATGGCAAGATTATCAGATTCTGTCGCTCCGCTGGTGAATATTATCTCCTTCGCCTCAGCATTGATTAAATTGGCGATAGAACTCCGAGCATTGGCAACTGCTCTTCCCGCGTCCACACCATGAAGATGATCAACACTCGATGCATTACCAAAGTGATCGGTGAAATAAGGTATCATAGCCTCAAGAACTTCTGGATCCATAGGGGTTGTCGCGTGGTGGTCGAGATATATAATATCCTCAACTGGTATATTTTCACTCATTGATTTTCCCTCTCCTGACCTTGTCTTGGAGTGTCTTGCTAAAGAATTTACTGACATCCTCAATGTGCTTAAACCGGGGGTAGATCTCAAGAACTCCCCTGTTTAGATGGGCCCTAAATTGTTCGTAGAAATCTTTTTCTGGATCAAGGCCATCTCGAATGAGTCTGTGTTTGACCAATGCAGTGAGCAGAGTGTCGTATTCACCAGTGAGAGTGTACCTATTGAACTCCTGTCCTTCCAAATCGTAATCCTCGGGATTAGGAATTGATGCGATATTTAGAGAGTGACATATTGCCACCCTCGCAATGAGGTTAGGAGTTATTCGGGTTCTGTTACTAGCCTTGAGTGTGTTCAACTTCTGCTGGACATCAGAACTGGTCTTGATCTTGTTGAATGACTTGCTCATAGTATCAACTCCTGCTTATTGAAGTACGAATTCTCGGTAATCTTGCTGGCCATTCTCTCTGTATCATAGGACAAGAGGTAGGACCTAGAGATCTGTTTGTGGATCTTGGAGTAGAGAGTGTTGTCGAACTCCTCGTTGGTGGAGAGGATGATCATCTGTTCTGTGGCCCGTCCGAAGAACTCATTCACAAGTCCATCCCTGTGTTCCTCATCCAATCTTCCGAGGGGAGTATCGATGATGAAGGGGTAGTTCCTACCAGTCAATTGAACAAGAGCCCAGAGAATCGATAGTGCGAGAAGTTGTTTCTCGCCCTCGGATAGAAAATTCTTCTTCCATGGTGTACCGTTGATATCGAATAGTGTGATCGTAAAGGTGTCGGGATCTAGATGGATCTTGCTGGTAATCTCCCCCTTACTACATATCAACTTGAAATTTTGGAGAATGTAATCTTGGATTAGTTCACATTTGCGTTTTAGGATTTTCTCTCGGTATTCCTTAAGTATATCTTGGACTGAATCTATCCGCTCCTTGACCACCCTATCGCTGACCCTGATCCGCTTTCGAAGTATGTCCAAGTTCTTGTCAATACGCTTGAGTTCTTCACCGTAAGCCTCGGTATTATTCTTAAATTTGAGGTATTTCTGTTTTAGAACCTCTACCTCACCAGATTTAGACTTGATCTGATCAAGAACAGTCTTGATCTCATTCTCAGCAGGAGCCCTTGCAAGGTTTTCAAGTATAATATTAAGCTCTTCCCTATAGGTGAGAATTTCGGAGATCGCCTCGATAGCCACTGGCTCTGTGTGATTGATAAGGTGACTAAATTCGTACAAAATCTTACCACGTTCTTTCTCTGAAATATTATAATTAGTAGCTCCTACTGACAAATCCTTGGTTAAGGATTCGACAAGTTTCTCCCTCCATTCACCAGAGTGACTAACCTCAAACGGGGGATCAGTGAGTGATGAGACCCGTTCTTCAAGAAGGCTTTTGAATTCTCTCTCACCCTTGGCAACTAGTTCATGCTCAGTCGCATCAAGGACTTCCTCTATCATGTCCTTGACAATAAGGAAGGGAAGTAATTGACCCATCTCTCTTTGGAGTGTGGCCTCTAACATAGAGATCTTGGTCTCAAGCTCTACCTTTCGATCGAGGTTCTTGTCTCTTTGTCGTGCGAAATCACCACCAAGAGCAGAGAGCTTTGATTCAAGACTCTCAATTTCCTTTTCCAGAAACTGAATAGAGTTCTTGATCTGCCCTCGTTCCTTGTTGAGGTTCTCTATCTCCGTATTGATTTCTTCCTTACGTTCGTAGGATTTAGTTATCTCGTTGGAGACCGACTTCCCCCCATTGCTTTCGAGATTGCTTAGCTGGAGATCAAGATCTTGTTTCAACTGGTCAATATAGTTTAGACCGAAGAGAGTGCTGAAGACATTTTTTAAGTAGCTCCCCTCTTCCTCTGTAATCGCCAGAGCCTTTAGATCCTCAGAATCGAAGAAGAAGATGTCAAGAATCTGGGGGGGGAGAAGATCAGCGATGTAGTTTTGCCAATTCTCCAGCGGGATCTCTGTCAGGGGATATTTGTTCTTCTCGACCCTGAACTTCTCAATGAGCTTGCCAGTATCATTTATCCACCACGATCTTTTGACAAGATAGTGTTCTTCACGCCCATGATTAATCATTGTGAAACTGAGCTCCAGCTCTGTAATCTCATCATCGCCGATGTTATGTGATCTTCGATCGAGAAGGTACTGCTGGTATTCAATGTGTCTAATCTTGTGTCCACGAGATCTCTTTCCGAAGAGGCAACATTTTATTCCCTCGAAGAAAGTCGTCTTTCCGCTACCATTTCTCCCACCTATCAAGATTACCGGTTTCTCACGATTAGAGTTCCCAAGCTCAAAGATGTTCTCCCCCCTATAGGATCCAAAATTCCTAAGTCTGTATTGAAGAATCTTCACGGCTCTTCCTCCATCATCTTGATCACCTCATTCTCTGATGCCCCATAGATTTCCTTAAATGCAGCTTCCCGAGATATGTAATCCATTTCAAGTATTCGTTTTATCTTCTTGTGTATCTTAGGTCGATTGATCATACCGTACGTGGCTCGCTCGATGTCGAGGAGTCGCATGACCAATTCGAGGTTTCCGCCCTTTTCGTCACATACCTCTTTTAGAACCGTATAATCAGTAATAGTGAAGTTACCGCTGTCATCTTTCTCAAGGGGGAATTGGTTTCCCGTCACCTTCTGGTAGATCTTAGGGAGACTGTCCTCCCAGTCCATCTCCTCGAATAACCACATCCTCCGGATCTCCTTCATCTCGTCCATGGTTATGAGCTGGAGGTCACTGGGGGAAATATTTCCAGGAGCATCATCCAGCACCTTCATCTGGGCTTCCAGAAGTTTCTCAAATAATTCTTTTCTGAACTCCAACGTGTAGGGTCCAAATACGATACTCTTCTGGTCTAAATCTCTCTTCCCAGAACCGTCCTTTCGTTTGAGATTCTTCAGAGTTAGCTTTCCATCCCTCCTGCGGTGACTACGAGTCTTGATCTTCATCTGGGGGATCTGGGTGTCCTTGAGTAGATCACGGATCTCTAGCATTGGCTCCATCCAGCGATCACCCTGCTCAATCATTGACTCTAGAGCGACATCCTTGTTGACAACAGTGCACGTCCAGCACCCAAATCTGCTGTTGCCACAGGATGGAGTGGTTGTGTCGATGACGACTGGACATTCTCCGGAAGCCCTTTGATACATTGCACTGAGGTTTCTGTTGTTCCCACCCCACGGAGAAGGGTACTGTAGTAAGAAGTACCACACGTCATCCGTGGACCAGTCTTCTATGGGAGTATAGACAAGAGCCCCAGGGATAGTTGAGTGAGCAGAGAAGATATCACCTGCTTTCCTTGATTTTTGGTACTCCATCACTTGTGCACGCGTCATACTTTCGGATTTTCTCACACCAAGAACCATGATAACCTCACCGTTCTCCTCGATCTGCTCCTTGATAAATCGGTTAGCAGGCTTGATCTTCATCCGGTCAGTGCACCACCTGAATTCCTTGCTGGGAGCTGGGTACCCCCTTCCAAGGATATTGACCCAGAATGACTGGGAGGTTTCGGGCTCAACCATGATACCTCTGAACGGTAATTTCTTGGCCTTGCTTTGGGTAGTGATTTTCCTTATTGATGTGGAAACGTGATTTACCACAACAGGAGTCTCGACAAGAGTATTGCTGGAGATCACGTATATAGGTTTTGTTAATTTCTCAGGAGGGAGGAGCTCAAGTGCCATCCAGATAAGTTGGAGAGCACTTGTGGAGTCCTTTCCACCACTATATCCAATAACCCATGGACGATTATCACCGAGATACACCTCCTGAATTTCCTCGTACATCGTGCTAAGGGACTTGGTCTTGAACACCGATTCTAGATTCATGGGTTGCAGTATATCAGCAACATCTATTATATCATGATTAGTCAAGGAACTCCCCCTCTATACGGCCCTTCAACAATTCAAATGTCGCATTTACATTAGAAAAAGACTTGGACATGCGACCGTTGTTCATAGCTACCCCTTCCCATAGCTGTGTATTAACTTTCCTGTAATCAATTGAACCAAGATGTTTAATCTTCTCCTCCCAAGATTCTGGATGTTCACTCAGCAACCATTGACCTAGTTTCCCAAAACCATCTAACAAGACCCCATGAGCGCAGGTATAAGTCCTTCGGAACTCTAGTGGGGTGATCTTATTAACGTATACCTCCTTCCATGGCTCTAGAACCTCAAACAGCTTATTCCAGAACTTGGAGGCTGTATCCTTACTTCCCTCAATGTCGTCTCCTTTCAACAGGTAAGAATTGGCAGAGTAGACTACAGAGAGAGTGAAGAGTTTACTGCTGCGGTTGGAGAGAGACGATTTCTCTTTCTCAATCTTACCATCGAAAAATGGAACCTTCGATATTATATCTAGAACTGCTCTTGACAGCGGGTTGCGGTGATCGTACAGGATGCTTAAAGATTGAGTGGGTCTAACAGTATGACGATTTAGATCCGCGAACATCTGCTGGCTATTTTCCAAGCCATAGTCAATGAAAAACACAACTGGAATATTCTCGAAACCTAGCTCAGGACTCTCCTCTATTACCCTCTCGATGGCTGCCCGTCGGTGCTGCCCGTCGTTTATTAATAACCTTGATCCGAGGGGAATGGTGAGGGTACCGACCATGTCTGCTTGCTCGTTGATTGCTGGAGATGATATAAATTCTGGTTTCCCATCGATGGAAGCGGTGATGGCCGAAAAAATGTAGTTTTCTTTGTTGTTCAACACGTAGTTCACCAACTTCGGAAGCCTCGACTTGTTCAGGATACGCTGTGCTCTCATCTCTGGAGGTACCTCAGGTTCATCGAATACGAAGAGTCTGGGGATATCACGAAGCTGGCACATCACGACATAGAATTCCTTTCCCGCTTGGACACCTCGAATAGCTGGGAAGTTTAGATTATTGTTTTGGAAGTTTTTTAAAATGTTGTTGGAAGTTTGCAATTCATCCCCCTCGTGTAGCTCTTCGTTTATGAAACCTTCCCCAAATAGACCGCTGTTTTGTGTCAAAGGATTCCCTGAATTGTGCGTTGAGCTATAAGAATAATCGAAAAATTCCATGTGATGAAATTAGAGTACAAGAATTTATTAAGTTCTGAAACCGATATCGGGTAGATTTGAAAAATGAAAAAGGCGTTCCTATCCTTTCGTTTGAAGGATAATATCAATTATAAATAATAATTCAGTATAATTATCAAGAAGAATCCCTTTGGAAAGCAAAGAGCTTATATTTCACATGATTTAATATTATTTATAGGGTGAGGTAATCCTGAAAAAATCGCTAAAAGTCTTAGATTCATTAAGATCTACATACACATCACATGGAGCAGATATTCTTAATTCCTTCTATATTCCAACGTTAAGTAAAGCTACTACATATGATAGAGTTTCAGGATATTTTACCTCTAGCTCACTAGCTCTAGCAAGTCGAGGATTTAGTGAATTTTGTAAGCAAGAAAATTCGAAAATGCGACTTATTATTGGAGGTCAGGTACCATCTTCAGATTACAATTTTTATAATAAAATTTTCAAGGATCAAAGGGAGTTCAGCGAAGAAGTCACCAAACTTCTCAATATCCAAATCAATAATAATGAAATTCCAGACTTTGAAAAGGAAAGACTACAAGGGCTCGCTTGGATGTTGCTTCATGACAAACTAGAGGTCAAAGTTGGATTTATGGTTGATAGCAACTGTAATATTTTACAGCCAGAAGAAACAGTATTCCATCACAAATTTGGGTTACTTGGTGATGACCTAGGAAATATGATTGGTTTTCAGGGCTCATTGAATGAGACATACAGAGGATGGTCTAAAAATGGAGAGACTATTTCAGTTTATAAATCTTGGAAAAATGGACATAATGATTTTATTAAAGATCTAGTAGACCTATTTAACAAACTCTGGTCAATTAAAGGTATAGATTGCTCAATGGATCTGGCAATAATTGATTTACCAATAGCAGTAAAAAATAATTGGATACAGAAATTCCCACCAAAGAATCCGAAAAAGATAGGTGAACCAAGTCCAAACCCTCCCAGTATTGGAGGGGGGAGAATGTCTAAAAATAAATGGAAGCATCAAGATGAAGCAGTTGATTGGTTCTTAGATGATAGGAATAACCATGTAGGAATATTGAATATGGCCACAGGAACTGGAAAAACTCGGACAGCTATAAAAATTATTAACAAACTATTTGAGAAAAAAATGGTTAATGGTGTAGTGATAGTTGCTAATAGCAGACTATTAGATCAATGGGAAATCCAAATATTAAAGTTTGCAAGTAATTGGATTAAGAAAAATTATAAGCAGAATGCAAAATATAAGGAAGAGTTAGGTTTCATAAACGATCAATACGGGTCAAAATGCCTTTTTATGACCTATAGCTTTTTTCCAAAATTTGCTATGAAATTTAGAGATGGATCCAAGACCCTACTTATAGTTGATGAAGTACATAATATAGGGGCAGATCAATCAATCAATACACTCCAATTCGCAGAGGATGACCTTAACTTACTGACTGAAAGTGAGTTATCTAATATAATTCAACCAGATAACTCTAATAAGATACCCTCATTACTCCAGAAATTTAAGTATCGGTTGGGGCTAAGTGCTACTCCATTCTCAGAATATTCGGATGATAGGAATCAATTTTTAGTATCTAACTTCACGAATTCAAATTTAAATATTAATGAATTTCCAGAGACTTGGAATAAAATACTGATTGAGAACAAGTGGATTTTCCACTTTGGCATTAAAGAAGCAATTCAAGCGGGAATATTAACTCCATTCGAGTATCATCCCCTTGAATATACCCCATCCAAAGAGGAATTACAACTACGAGCTAAGATAATGTCAAAATATAGTAAGCTTGCAGACGAAGGAAAGGTATCACCAAGCGCACCGTTCATCATGGCAAGTTTGGTTCTGAAAAAGAGTCAAGAAAAGATACCAGTTTTTGAAAAATATTTAGAAGAACATCCAGATATTCTAAAAAAGTGCATTATCTTTGTTGCAACGGTGGAATATGGAAAGTTAATTACTGAAATTGTTAGAACCAAAACTCGGAAATACAGGACATTCTTTTCTAATGATTCAAATAAAGTACTTGAGGAATTTAAAAACAGTGGTTTAGAAACATTAATCACTTGTAAAATGATATCAGAAGGAATTGATATCAGGGGGGTTTCAACTATAGTACTATTTTCTGCGGATCGGGTTAAGCTTGGAACAATCCAAAGAATTGGAAGAGCTCTTCGAAAAGACCCTTCTGATCCTGCAAAAGTAGCAAGAATTGTTGATTTCATTTTTCCAGAGAAGGACAATTCTGCGGATACAGTACGTAAAGAGTGGCTATCAGAACTATCAAAATTAAAGGAGGAGAACAAATGAAAATTGTCGATCGAATAGAACATATTGTAAGGGATGTAGTTCAAAAGAACAGATATCCTGATGAAATTGAGCCCATAATAGTTACAATCATTAAGCAACTGATGGAGAATGGACAAATATCAGACGGTACGTTAAAAGTCCAGATGCGAAGAATAGGATCAATAATAATTAATAAGGGGGATAATGAGTGACTTATAAGATTCGTATTCGGAAGATTTCTTGGGAATCTGTCCGAGAAATTGAGAATCTTTCCATTAGCTTTGTTGAGGAAGATCCTGCAATCTATCTTCTTCAAATGCAGAATGGGTACGGTAAAACTACCACACTAACATTACTTAAACACTTATTTACTGGGAGAAAACCAGAAGAATCGCTATATGAGACATTCAGATATAAGAAAAGTTTTGGAGGGAATCCAGAATTTTCTGAATTCTGGATGCAAATTGGTATTTCAGAAGGTAATTCTAATGAGGAACTCTATGACATCGGTCTGATAATCAACCACGATGAGAAAGAATGTACATTCAAAACGGTTGTTCCTAGGATGGGGTTAACAAATGGTTGGAACCTCCCTACAAGTTTCAAAAGAAATTTCGAAGGGAAAAAGGAATTTGTGAGTCTTTTCCTTTTTGATGGAGAGATGGCCAAAGAGTTGAATCGTTCACAAGGTAAGAATATAATCGAAAATTCAATTAGGCAAGTAGCGAATCTACACCCATTATTTGATTTGATTAATGATGATGGGAAATTAAAAGAGGTGCTAGAATCGGAGTTTTCACTTAAAAATCCAGACAAAACTATGAATAAGTATACTAAACAGAAACAACAGCTAGAAGATCATATCGAACGCATAAAGGAAGAACAAGAAAAATATAGACATCAAATTGATGATATAGAGAAAGAAATACAGGAACTTAACAATAAAAAAAATAGATTAGAATCAAATCAAAAGGACTTTGCTCCACAATTGGAGAAATACAATACAGATCTTCACAAAGCAAAAACTCAATTATTGAAGAAGACAAACGAAACGGTAGGTTCTCTATTAAACCCAGCAAACAACTCTCACTTATGGAGTTGTGTCCGGAAGTTTATTCTCTCGATGGAAGAGGCGCGATTACCCCGATCAATTGGTAAACGATATATTGAAGACCTTCTGAATCAAAAGGCATGCCTTTGTGGTAAAGAATGGGATGATCAAAGTGTAAAACATGTGAAAAAGCAAATGGAATATATGTTGGGAGATGTGCTACTTGGAACAGTTAAAAGTATGCAAACCGAAATATCAGACATGGGATTTGTAGATTCAGAAGCGTTAATAACAGTTCGAAACTCACTACAGGCTCATTTAAATGACATTAAAGAAATAGAACAAAATATCAAAATCCTCAGAAGTAAGTACGATGAAAAAGCAGCCATGAAATTAAAGGAAATTGAGGATCAATTGCGTAGACACCATATCGATCTAAAGGAGAAAAAAGATGATCTCAGAATAATTGAGTCAACCGATCGTTTTGAGATCGATGAGAATGGATGGGATTTGGATGTTCGTAAGGCTGACGGGACATATAAACATAGTCGTCACGATTTTACTAAATGCTTCAACCTATTTACATTAAAAAATATTTATGATGAAATAGTCGATAAAATTAGCGAATTAACTAACACACGAGATATCAAAGTTGGGCACGATGCAATAAAGGATATTCTTACTCAAACTCTTGAAATATTAATGGGGTATCTTCGTGAGGAAGTAATAGATTTAGCTAATACAATATTAAGTAAAATGCATGCTACTGGAGGAGGTATGAACATTCGTAGTTTGGATAATGGTCTAACTTTCACTAATGAAATGGGTATTAATCAAGATGATGTGAATGTTGGCGCACAACTAGCAGCCGCATACAGCTATGTCGCAGCTATGTTCAGTATTGGAGAAATAGACATGCCTTTAGTACTAGATAGTCCTGTGACTGGATTTTCAGCAGGTGTATGTAAAGATTGGGGTAATGAGATACCTCCAAGGTTTAATCAAATTATCTCATTTATTACATCTTTAGAGAAAATTGGAATACGTTCCTTATTACGGAAAGAGACAACATACCCAATGACAATAAGAAGAAAGAACGAAGGGTTAGAAGGAAAACCACAAACTGGGGAAATTATTGTAGATTTTGATCGATCGTTCTATATCAACTACGAGTTTATAGAGGAGGATGAATAATTTGACAAAACAATTTAAGTTTGGACAACTCCAGAGAAAGTACTTTAAAACTATCAATGAGAATTCGACAACAGGGAAAATAGACAACTTAATGGAGCAATTTATGTTACTTGCTCTAGTGGGGTTAGTAGCGAATAAAACAGCGAATCCTGAAACAGAGAACAGGGATATGGTCCAGAATTTTGCAGGGAGAACTAAAACTCACCAAGGATTAATCAGGGCATTGTTGTTCTATAGATTCGCTAAAATGAATGCATACAATGAAAAAGATCCTCAGATAATGAAAGCAATTCAAATCTTTTTCGACGAGGAGGAACAATCAAAACTAGGCGAAGAGGGGTACGAATATTTGAACAGATCTGCCGCAGCTGGTTTTGAGATAATTAGAGGCAAAATTGGAGCAGTATATGATTTAGCAACTTTTTTAATATCTTATATCGACTTGTTAGTTGAATTGGACTCAAATAATATAAAATGTGAGTAATTATGCTAGGATAATCAATAGAGATACCAGAGTTTGAGTATTAATATTGAAGGTCTTAATAAGAAGGTAAGAATTTCAAATAAACTAGTATCAATTATACTAGCATATTAAACAGAATATTTATTCCAAACACGATGGGGGAGCTCCAGATAACCAGTACAATATGTATCAGATTGTTTAATACTATTACCACTCTCGAACAATTTCTTGATGAAAACATATAGTCATACAGGGTCAAATCCCTTGCGATGATATGGATCTTTTTGGGATTTGGTCGTTCATTGCTATTACAGTAAGTGATTAGAAACTCAAGGTAAGAATATGTATGATCCTCCTCACCACCAGTATCAGAGAAAACAATCTCTGCATCCCAGTACTCCTTGACCCTGTGATCATTATTACATATCATAATTGCAAGGAGTGAACTCTGCTTTCCAGCTCAAAGACTAAGGTAAATATATTCCTTCACCACTACTATGGTATAGATTCTTTTATAACTACGGAAAGAAATTGGGTAAAAATTTAAACGAACATGGAGTATATAGCTGTAGATATTGTTAAGTTCCACACTGATTCAATAATTATTAATTTGGTTACACCAGTTGAGATAAGCTTCTAGTGATTATCAATAATTTTGAATTAATAGCTCCTAGCAACTGAGTTCTTATACTCCATCCCCTATGCAGACGTATGGTAGAGGTAGAGGTTCTCGGGATCGCACAGGACGGGGGTGTCCCCCACCTCGGCTGCGTCTGCGCCCACTGCTCCACGTTCAGCCACAGGGTGGCCTCCCTGCTGATCAGGGGTTCCCGGACATTCTTGATTGACGCCACCCCGGACATCACTGCTCAGATCAGGGACCAGAGGATAGAGGGCGTCTTCCTGACGCACCTGCACATCGGGCACTACACCGGACTCCTCCAGTTCGGGAGGGAGGTGGCTTCCACAAGGCACCTGCCGGTGTACTGCACAGCGCCCGTGGCAGAGTTCATCAGGAGCAACCGCCCGTTCTCATACCTCGTGGACAGGGGGAACATTGTGCTGATGGAGATGGAACCGGACGTCACTCTGGACATGGGAGACTGGAGGATCACACCGTTCCTCGTCCCGCACCGCAACGAGGACGGTGACACCGTGGGGTTCGAGATCGAGGGGGAGCGT
>JALWRB010000224.1 GCA_027077875.1 Candidatus Heimdallarchaeota archaeon | reverse complement strand
AAATGGCATAGGGTGTTAATTAACAATATCTTGTGGTTAATCTGGACAACGCTGAGAACCTAATCGGGAATGGGATGCTCAACAATACATTGAGATTTGAGTATCCTCTGCAATCCTCGTATAGATAAAAAAGTATTAGCTGGTAGTTTAAAATTTATCTGGCAGTGAAATCCTAAAGAGTATACGTAACTAGAATGTACCTGGTGTACCGCCCGCAACTACCTGCCAGTCACTGACTGTGTCTGTGTCCACACTAAGGTCGATCCTTGCAATGGACTCGTCTGTTCTGGCAACAATGTTCCATCCATTCACGTAGTTCTCCCATGCTACGAAATCAACAGTTGCACCCGAGTTATCTGCTAGGGTCAGTTTATCTCCCTTATTCCCAAGAGCGGTGTTCAGTCCACCGACGTCGGGCATGAAACCGTACCTGTTGTTGAAGGAGTTGCTGTTCCTCGCGATCACGAGGAATGAACCTGCAGCAATAACGGTCCCACTGGGAAGAGTGAACGTGTTCTTATTATCTGTAAGTGTCCATCCACTGAGGTCAACAGCTGCACCAGTCGGGTTGTAGAGCTCAACCCACTCGTAGCTTGCATCCCTGCCTGCTGCGTCGTAGAGAACCTCGCTAATCACAACATGCCCGAGGGTTTGGACCGCAGTCGTTGCAGAGGCAGGAGCCGATTTCATCCCCTCGTTTCCGGAGTTGTCTACTGCGCTCACCTCGTAGGTATAGGTTGTAGCACTGTTCAGACCTGTGTCGCTGAATGAGTTGCTGGTTGTGGTGGCGACTAACACTCCGTCCCTGTAAATATTGTAGTAACTGAGATCAGTCTCACTGCTCGCAGTCCATGCGAGGTCGATCTGGCTTACTCCGACTGCTGTCGCAGCGAGCCCTGTGACCTGTGAGGGCGCGGTGAGGTCCGGTGTTGTGACACTGGTGGATGCAGCCACACCGACATTACCCACATTGTCTACTGCCTCGACGGAGTAAGAATAGGTGGTGAGGGCAGTGAGACCTGAGTCGCTGTAGCTGGTCAACGTCGTACTGGTGAGGAAAACACCATCTCTATACACGTTGTAGCTTGCGAGGTCTGCCTCGGTGTTTGCGTTCCAGCTGAGGTCTACGGTGGTCTCACCCGTCGCGGTAGCGGTTAGACCAGTCACCTGTGCGGGAGCAGTAGTGTCGAGTGTAGTGACTGACACCACAGCTGACTTCTGTCCCTCGTTGTTGCTGGTGTCAACTGCACTTACCTCGTAGGAGTAGGTGGTGAGGGAAGTCAGACCGGAGTCAGTAAACATTGTGGTTGTAGAAGAACCAACAAGCACTCCATCTCTGTAGATGTTGTAGCTTGCGAGATCTGCTTCGGTGTTTGAGTTCCAGTTGAGATCTACAGTTGTCTCACCTGTCGCGGTTGCAGTTAGGCCAGTCACCTGTGCGGGAGCGGTTGTATCGGGAGCTGACGTGGTTGCTGAAACAGCGGTGGACTTCAGTCCCTCATTGCTGCTGGTATCGACTGCGCTCACCTCGTAGGTGTAGGTTGTAGCGCTGTTCAGACCTGTGTCGCTGAAGGAATTCGTAGTAACAGAGGTCAGGAAGACCCCGTCTCGGTAAACGTTATAGCTTGCGAGGTCTGCCTCGGAGTTTGCTGTCCACGACAGGTCGATCTGTGTACTGCTCACGACCGAAGCTGTGAGACCTGTGACTTGGGCTGGTGGTGTGGTATCTGCAGATCCACCGAAGTCAATGATCACATCAACAGCGTAGTGGTCGGATCCTGTGTCCGCGGTGGGGGTGTCCCCAACCGTTGAGGAGACAAGGTATCCGTCAAAGAATTGATTTGTGAGGATGAAGTCAATCCTCGACTGATACGTGGGATTCTGATGACCGATTGTGAACCCTGGGTCTGTTGGGTTGAGGGTCCTGAACACATCTGTCCATGTGTGCACGTTTGATGCATAGGGACCGTAGATCGGACTACTGGTGTCAACCATCATTGACATGGGACCTACTCCGAGGTCTCCATTGGGAGCGAGTGCACCGGTGTCGAATGGTGAGAAGCTGTTGAGATCCCCCATGTACATGATGGGGACGTTGCCGAGTGAGTCCATATAGTTGATGATCCCTTCTTGTGCCCTGTCCCTCTTGTCCTCATTCGTGGCTCCGGAGCAGCACTTGAGATGAGATGCGACGAGGTGGGTGTCCGATCCATCGATATTAACTGTGACATCAAGGAAGTCGTGGCTGGGGTCAAATGTAGAGCCGTCATCGAGGGTGACTAGAGCCAGTTGGTTGGTGGAGACAATTGGGTACCTTGAGAGTACAGCCTCACCACTGGTGTCAAATGCAACATTCTGTGTGACGACCCCTTGGTAGGGTGCCTCGTTGGTGAAGTACGCGTTGAACTCGTCTACATACTGATTGAGGAGGGCGTTGTTGTTGTCATCCCAAGTCCCGACCTCAACGAGAATGAGGATGTCGGGATTCTCCTCTTTGACAACCTGCTTCCAGTCAGGGTTGATTCCGGACTGCTCGATGTTGTAGGTCATGACCTTGAAGGCACCACCGCTTGGTGGTGGGGGAACGGTGTTGTCAACAGTGACCGAGATGCTCGTCTCTCCCCAGTTACCCGCACCATCCTGAGCTCGTGCGAGGATGGTGTGGACACTCTGGTCAACCTCCGTGGTCGTGTCCCAGTTGTAGGTGGTAGAAGTAGATTTGAGCACACCATCTATCAGGATCTCATAAGCCACGATACCGCTGACATCCGAGGCGGAGATTGAGATGGTTGTAGTTCCTGAGACGGTGGATCCGTCAACAGGGGAGATGATGTTTACGGTCGGTGCGGTAGTGTCTGGACCGGTGTTTCCGAAGTTTGGTCCATTCACGTCCATGGGTGTTCCAAGGGTACCGGGTGCCGTCCAATCTGAAGGACCGTCTGTGTCCACATCGCTGTCCCTGTGTATGACCGTGTTCACCGCAGTCACTGACCAGCCGCTGACATAATTCTCCCATGCAACGAAGTCCACGGGATTATTTGATGCGTCCTTAAGGTCAAGTCTGTCCCCGGAATTGGAGAGGGCGAGGGCACTTCCCATGACTAGGGTTGGGGCGAATGAGTACAGACCTTGGAAACCCGCAGAGTCCCTAGCAATTGTGATGAAGCCATTGGCGGGGATACTCCCTGACAGGGTGAACGTTCCCGCATTGTCGGAGATGGTCCAACCTGTGAGGTCGATCGTAGAAGAGGTGGGGTTATAGAGCTCGATCCACTCTTCAGTTGAGTCCGAGTTCGGAGCGTCATAGAGAACTTCTGAGATAATCACATTTGTTCCTGAGACGTTAGCCGAACCACCGTAGGTTATGTTGATTAGTAAAAATATTGTGATGATGACGTAGAATGCCTTTCTCATATGCATCATTTCCATTTAGCCCCTCTATGTGATCTCGCAGCTTCTTCTGAAGTGACCTAAAACCACAGGGACGATTTGCGGTTCGAGCGGGGGTTTAAAAATTCTCCGTCACATCTTCATCTTTGGCAATAACTTGCGATATCTTTCGCGAATTTACATCGATATTTTGGATATACAGCCTGTGGCTCGACAATATAAAAGCATTCTGGTGAATATTTCAACCTATTACGACCATTGCGAATGGGCAAATTAATATGTCCCTACTCAGTAGTAAGTATGTTGAGTGACGACGACTTC
Organism: Candidatus Heimdallarchaeota archaeon; assembly: GCA_027077875.1. Lineage (GTDB taxonomy): Archaea > Asgardarchaeota > Heimdallarchaeia > Heimdallarchaeales > Kariarchaeaceae > S139-21. The sequence goes on along the minus strand of JALWRB010000224.1, from coordinate 16,283 downwards.
GACGCGCTTTACGACTCCTACAGGAGGAAGAAGGAGCGGGAGAAGAAGCAAGGTTTTGCAACCTCGGACATAGAGGAGCTTCCGCTCTGGAAGGATGTCAAGGGAGGTGGTTCAGTCCAGACCTGCGCTATCTGCAGAAAGGAAATGAACGACCTTGACCTAGTTGAGGCGTGTCCCAAATGCAAGAACTACTTTCACTATAAGCATATTCGAGAGTGGTTGAAGATACAGGGTAAGTGTCCAATCTGCAAACAGTAGTTCTTGGATATTTGGAACTGATAACTTTAAATTCATCCGTGAATATCTCAGGTGTAATGAGTATTATCTCACGAATCTTCGGCAAGGAGAAGATCAAGGCTGCTACTATCTCCCTAGTCGGACCTCCGAAGAGCGGTAAGACGACCCTTGTCCGATACCTCACTACTGGGGAGCCAGTTCTGGAGCCAGTACCCACCACTCTGGGTATTGATGTAAGGAAGAACGCGGTGAACATATCGGGGTGGTCTTTAACGGCGATCGATACTGGCGGGCAGGAAACATACCGTCAGGCATTCTGGGAACTCTCTATCCAGCAGGCCGATGCGGTGATCTTCGTCATCGATGCCACGGTTCGGGAGAGCACAGATCCCAAGGGGTTCTCCCTGATGGAGAAACAGTTTGAGTACCTTGTCAAGGTGATGCCGGAAGACATGCCTCTGCTCATCCTCCTGAACAAGCAGGATCTAGTTGATTTTTCCCCCATGAATATTGAGGAAGCAGTTACCGTATTTCCGAAGGATCTACTCCACGGTCGGATCATGTCCTTTGTGGCGTGCTCCGCTAAGTTTGGTCAGGGCGTTCAGGAAGCAATCACATGGTTAATCGATAGGATGAACGAATAGGGTCTCGATTAATCTTATATAGCACTAATACTCCTACCTCCTATGGAATTATTCCAGTTCAAACCAGAGAAAGAGCAGTACTCGACTCCAGTGCTCTTCCTCCACGGGATGTGGCATGCTGCTTGGTGCTGGGAGGAGTTCATTCCCTACTTCACCGAAGCTGGATTCACCTGCTACTCCTTCAACCTGCGGAATCACGGTGTCGAGCGAGATCCCAAGGGGATGCGGTGGATAAAGATCGCAGACTACGTCAAAGACCTTGAGGAAGCAGTCCAACAGATCGGGACAAACCCGGTGATTATCGGGCACTCTATGGGCGGATTCATCGTTCAGAAATACCTTGAGAAATCAGAACCTGCTGCCACCATCCTCCTCGCTACGAATCCCCACAACGGGAACCTCGTAGCAACCCTACGAACCTTCCGAAAATATCCTTTGACTGTATTGAAATCTATCCTGACATTCAACATGATCGGTATGACAACCTCGAAAGATAGGTACAGGACGATGTTCCTCACTGAGGGCACTGAAGTAGACTCAAACTACGAAAGGATTCAGAACGAGGCCTTCAGGGCATATATGGACACGGTGTTCTTCAACCTGCCCCGGGTTGGGAAGATCAAGAAGACATTGAGTAAACCTGATAATCTACTTGTAATCGCTGGGGAGAATGATACGTTCTTCTCACCCCGAACCCTCGAGAAGACTGCATTCAAGTACGGCGGTCACTTCAAGGTATTCGAGGGTCTGGGCCACAACGTCATGAGCGGTCCAGGGAGCGACAAGGTGGCTGCCTACTGCATAGAGTTCCTCAAGGAAAGGATGTGATCCCTCAAGAACCAAAGGGGTACACTTCCTGCATAGACGACACTATCGTGGAAGTCCTTCAGGGGCAGTTCACAGGTCTTCCTGAACTCCCCCATCATGTGCGATCCCAGGAGGTAGCTCATGAAGTACCCGGGGGACCGTGAGTACATCTGCACCTCGGAACGTGCCGTGGTCTCATTGTACCCCGTGTTCCTCACAAGGTAACTGACGGCCTCCTCGTACCCCATCTCCCCCGTATGCAACCCGATGTCGATGAGCACCCTCGTAGCTCTCCACCTGAGTGCATTGACCTGTAGGAACTTCTGCTCGATATCTGGATTCTCGGGATCGTTCTCGAAACCGTTGTCGTACATCATCTGCTCGCAGTAGAGTCCCCATCCCTCGGTAATATCCCCGAGCTTGCAGGAGTACATGATAGCCGTATTGGCCGATAGTGTGGAATATATTCCAGATCTGATGACTGATGGGTGAGTGTTCTTACAGGCTCCGTGAAGGTGATGACCCGGGTACGACTCGTGGGAGATGAGGAGTGGCTGGAAGGCGAATGAATGCTCCTTCAACATCTTCTGGTCGTCATGTGGTGTGAGGTAGAAGTATCCAATCTGCTCGGGATCATACCTCGCGGGCATTCCTGCTGCAGCAATCGAGAGGAATTGCCTCATGTACGGATAGGAGAAGATGACCTCCAACCGTTCCTTGGGCATCGTGATCAGGTCGTTCTCGATGAGGAATCTCCGTGCCCTATCCGCGAGTTCCCTGTACCTCCTGAGTGCTTCTTCGTAAGTCGTCGGGTGCTTGGAACGTATTCTCTCCCTGATCTCCTCGACACTCCTTCCTCCGAGTTTCTCCACAAGCTTCTCTAGTTCTTTCCCCGTCTGGGCAAGGTACTCCCTTCCAAGCGATCTGATCTCCTCCAACGTCATCCCCAGTCTTCGCTTCTCGATGAGAACCCTGAATTTCTCTCCGTCCAGGGGGAGCTCATCCATGGTCTCCAGTGACTGCAGCCACCTCTCGTAGTCACTTAGGACGGAAAGCAATTTCTCACTCTGCTCCGATAACGTGTCGACGAGACCCCCGAGAAAATTCTGGAGTGACCGTACTGCCCTGACCTCTGATTCTGTCCAGAGTTTCACGGGCATATCCACCCTTTCCATTACCTGCAGGAGTATCTGGTGAGCAGTTGCCAGCCTCTTTCTCAGCGATGCCATCCGCTTCTCCTCATCGGGGAACTGCCTCCGGAGAAGGACAGTCAGACCAGATAGAATAGTTCCTGCTGCATTCGGTGAGTGCCTCCAGAACTGCAGAGTCTCCAGCTCATAGAGCCCTATGTCTAGGTACCAGAGAAGAAGTTCCTTATCTGGTGAGTCCTCTGCCTGCTCTGCTTCATCAATTATTCTCCTGATGAGGGATATGTCATCCTCGACACCCTTCCTTGAGACATCAGGCCAGATCCCGTCGTACTCATGCACCCCCATGCTGGAAGCGAGGAGTGGATTCCTCCCTAGTATATGCGATCTGTAGCGATCTGCCACCTCTTCAACTTGCACAAGGAGGACAGATACCCTATGAATATTAATCCTCTGGAAGTACCTAGGGGGAGATATGTCTTGGATAGACTTCCATCTTATCTTTAATGTAATTCTTGATAGTATTTTAAACCTAATTTGGCATAAACCGGTTGGATTTTCTGAGTCTGATGTTAAGATAGACTGTTATTGCACAGACTCCTACTAAGTAGAGGACATGGAGACCAAGAGGTGGATTGATATTATCTTCAAGAAGAAATAGCAACCCAAATGGTGGAGGAGGATTCTTCGGGAATAGTGATGGTGTTATAAAAATCGAAACTGGGAGTAGTATGATATTGAGGACTGGTTTTGATATCACATCGGTAATCAGTATCTGAATTAAGAGGAAGCATATAACAGTGGTAAATGTCAAGATGAAGACGGGTAGATAGACTGGCAAGATATAGTAAATCCCCCCAAAATCACTTCCTCTGGTGAATAACGACGCTACTACAAGATAGAACACAATCGGTAGATAAATTGCAGCTTGGACAAGGATTCGTCTCGAATACTGGTGTAATGGATCAAATGGGTATGACAGATATACTTTCGTCTGTGATTTGAATACCATTCTTCTGAATTGACTAATAAAGAGGAATATTATAAGAATGAATGCAACATTAAACAATATCGAATTGAGTGCGCTATACAGATGAACTTTCCAAGAGTAATAATACCCTTGTGAACCCCCCGATACATACCGAGTCTCTCTCAAATTTACGTCCATGGAAAAAAGAAATGTTATGAATAGTCCCACAACTAACATTCTGAAATTTACACTTTTCTCCTCATCAATCATGTATATATCCGATACCTTCCTTCTCCAAATGACTTCAATCAGACTTCCTAATCCAATAGCCAAGACTCCAAGAGATATCTCAAAAGATAAAACCGCACTTAAACCAGAAATATAAACTTTCAGATGTCCAATGGAATATTGATTCGCATTTATTACCACTCCTATTTTGCCTGAGTAATTAACGGGAATTTCAAAGGTACTATCTTTAGTCATATTACTCGAAATCAGATCTCGTACCATCTGTATCTGTAGAGTAATTGAGACATTGCCTGAGAAATTGATAATTTCAATTCGTAGGGTCTCTCCAACTAATATATCAACCGTAACGATATCATTCCATGCCTTTTCCAATTCAAAGTCGTTATCATAGACTTTTGGCTTGTTTATTGTCAAAGTTGAGGAAATCAAGAAGAAAATCCCCACAACCAGTAACACTTTAGAGATATTATTGATCCTTTTGTTTATCATATTCTAACCTCCGAATCTTTATAGATCTTGTAACCACCAAGGTAAAACACAGACGCCATAAACAAAATCAGCGGAACAGCCCATTGATCATTGTATCCGCTTGATATTCGATTAATGGTGCTTGATGGTAATGTAGTAAATGCAGTTTGCGATCTCATTAGGGTATCAAACAAGTACCCTAATGTATAGAACACAACCTCGGAATTTCGATAAGAGAGAAATATCAAGGCAAATATGCCCAAGTGTAGGGATGCCGAAATTACTATCAATGTAGCGATTGTTAGACACAATATCCATTCTTCCTGCGTCAATGGGTAATTGTAGAGAATGAGGTACTGGGCTATAACATAATAGATAATAGTCCCTCCTAGAATAAGAAATACTTCGAAATTAACAAATAGTGACCTGAATATGTATGTTCTCTCTCTTCCTTTGTATGTTGTCCATAATTCCTTAATATGTGATTCTTTCTTTGTATAGTAAAGGCTACCTAGCAGGATGATTAAAGCCCAGTAGAGTGCTTTGAAATAGATGTTTTGACCAATATTGGAAAGTATTTGTAGCATGATTGCTTTATCTTCACGAACATCTGGTAGAGCAAATGAGAACGATGCAATTGCCAAAACAGTTGGAGCAAATACACCAATTAGATCAATTAATTGAACCTTACCGTAGAATGAGGGTAGTCGGACCTTTTTCTTTCTAATTTTATCCCATATTCCAGACACTATTCCGACTCCTATGATCGAATTAAACAATACAAGATTAGAGTTATAGATGTATCCGAGATCAATACGAGTACTTACGTATATATTTACCAAAGCCATTCTAAACCGTGTGGAATTAACTAACGAGCTCAGATTGAGGAACAGAATTCCTCCTGTATCCAGAATGGTGTTTATTTCGATATCATAGTTACTCTCTTTCAGCAGTTCCCTCGAGAATAGCTCTACCTCCTTTCCATCTACTTGGAGGAGTTTTAATGAAAATATCGCAGAAGCGTTTGTGGATATAAATCCAGAAACCTTTGACCCCCTATAAACACGTGTGGACTCTATAATTTGGAAATTTGAATCATAGGTTATCGAATCGTTAGTAATTACAGTACTATCTACAAGGGCTATCCCGGAAGTTAATGTCATAAACACTATGAACGCTAGTGAGGTTCTTGTCAGTATGTTAATCCTGCTCATCCCCCAGCACTTCGAAGAACACCTGTTCCAGTAGGCTGTGCTTATGAACAGGATTATAGATCTGTATCTTATGTAGCTGGTCTTTTTCCCGGATCCTGATCTCAAGAATCGATCCTTTCTTGTGGATAATCTCGATCCCCATCTCCTCCAGCTTAGACATCACCTTCTCTACCTCTTCTTTTGGAACTTTAATCGAGTAATCTGTGATGAATCTCGATTTGGTGAGCTCATCCATTCGATAATTTCCCCTGATCTCTCCCTTGTGTAGGAAAACCACTCGGTCACAAATCCTTTCCAGATCATGTAAAATATGACTGAGAATAATGACCGTTATTCCCTTGCTGTATGCCAACTCATGTATATACTGCAGGATTTCCGATCTAGCTTTGACATCTAAATTTGCAGTGGGTTCATCTAGAAGAACAAATTTCGGTGATCCTATTAGGGAAGTTGCGATTGCATATTTCTGCTTCATTCCAGCAGAGAGGTTTTTGAAATATGTATCTCTCTTCTCGTAGAGATTGAACCTTTTCAATAGATTCTTTGCCACCTTCTCAACTGTATCAGATGCCACGTCTCTCAATTTTCCCACAAAAATCAGGTGCTCCCAAAGTGTGTACCACTCTGGGTAGGTTGGGTCTTCGAACATAACTCCTATCTGTTTCAGCACCTCATTACGTTCAAGTTGTACATTGAACCCATTGACTGTTATCCTCCCAGTTGACGGATTGAGAAGGCCAATTATTAACTTTACAAGAGTTGATTTCCCTGCACCATTTTCTCCTATCAATCCAATTACCTTGTCTTCAAATCTGATAGACAATGATTTGAATACCTGTTCTTTCCCATAAGCAAATCCTAATTTTGATATATCTATCATAGCCTGATTTTTCAGCATATACTCAAGTAATAAACGTTACCTTTATTTATTCAAAAAAAAAACTAATCAATGGCGAATCGGAGTCATTATGTGAAAGGACTTACATTCCTTTTACTACTAAATATCGCACTTGTTTCCATATCAAATACCTCCGCAGCGTATTGGACAACAAGGAAGAGCGGAAATTTTTCTGGAATGTTCCAAGAAAATTCTGAAACTACATACTTGAAAGGTAAAGCCTCACTGTTGTATGGGAACAACAAAGGAAATGGTCGAATTACTGTATTGGCAAAAGCTGAGAGTACATGGAATTCATATGCTAAAGCCACCTATGGAATTACCTATGACACATCAGTAGGGGAAAATACAGAATATCGTGGATCTGCTTACAAAGACTACAGGGCATGTACTTCTGTTACTATAATAGGAGGTATGATTGGTGACGCCAAGCATATTTCAATCACAGTAAAGTTGGTATATTTTGCGGGTGTAGAATATTTTGCTTCTGTAAAAACCAAAACAATAACTACTGCAAGTCAGAATGGAAACACCTACGAAATTTGCACAGATGGGTTCCGTTTAACATCAAATAGATTCTTATATGTAGAAACAGTTGTTGATGTCTATACATTTTCTGGCTGGGGTGCTCCATCTTCCATTGTGAATGTAATTTCCAGAAATGGAAATATCATGCTTAATAACTGGAAAATACAAGAGTTTATTAGTTCTGGACCAATGTAGTTCACGAAAAATACTTTCTTCTTCTCAATATCCGTAAATTATCAAGAAATGTGGATATATTCCATAATTATTATTATTCAGAATTTATTTTATGAGAAATAGTTGAAGGAGAAAACCAAAATTCAAGTTTGCCTTGTTAAAGTGCCTAAATAATTATATATAGGATACCCTATGAATATTAACCCTCTGGAAGCACCTACGAGGAAATTGAGACTGGTAAAGTCCTCTTAACTCTCATCGGTTGTATCTTCCTAGCCTCGATCCCCTCAAGGCAGGAGATCATGGTGTCCCTCAGCGGTGAATACTTCATCCCCAGTTCTTTAATCGATCTGGAGTTGTCCATGACTGTCGTTATAGATGCATTGTTCAACGTCTCCTGGTTCAGTAGGAACCTCCTTCCCGTAAGTCTAGTCATGTGGGTAAGCACCCTTGAGACGGAGGACAGCACCCACCTTGGGACCTCCCTCGTCGGTGCCCGTACTCCTGACACCTCCTCGAATATCGAGTAGAGGTCCCTCGTCGTCATGGATCCGTTGCTTATGATGTACTCCCTGTGGAATGCCTCGGGGTTCCCAGCCACCTTCTCTACCGCAGTGATCAGGTCTTCAAGATAGGTGTAGGAGTTACACTTGTCGAGCCCGAATCCTAGCTTGAGACCCTGCCTGAACATCTTGTACACATAGTTGACCCCCGTACTCCTCTGCTCTCTGCTGTACACCATTCCCGGAATGAGAACCGTCCAGTCAATCCCACTCCTCCTCACTGCCCTGTGCGCGAGGACCTTGGAGTGTGCATACACCGAGGTACCCTTACCATCTAACGGTGTGTCCTCGTCTATGTTCTCGTGTCCATAGACCTGCCTGCTAGACAGGTAGATGAGGTGTCGGCCTCCGTGTCGCTCGAAAGCATCGAGTAGCTCCTCAGTCCCAACGTAATTAGTCCTGAAGATGTCCATCTTCTCGCGTTCACCGAGCACACCGATCCTGACATCCGCGGCAAGGTGCACTACCACCGCGTCCTCTAATTCTCTTCCGTATCTCTCGGTATCTAGGAGATCGCCTATTATGTAGCTCGCACCGTCGATCATGTGGGGATGCCTCTGCCTAGTGAGCACCGATACCTCGTGGTTAGAGTTCACGAGTGACTGCACCAACTCCGACCCAATGTGACCTGTCCCTCCTGTGACGAAGTATTTCATTGTGTAATATCTTCTAATTTGATTTTATAATGTACTGAGGTTCCAACCAAAGATGGGTTTATCCTTTTTTCTCAATTGTGAGTGTTCTGAAGATTAAGGTGAATGTGGGTCAAGTGTGTGTATTTATGAAATATGTGGTGAAAATTATATTGCGGGTAGAAATATTTTTATGTACGTAAAAAAATATTATTGTATGGAAAAACGTCATTATGGGAAAAGTGTGGTTCTTTCTCTCTTCTTCTTCTTTATCATTCTTGGGATAATAAACCTTCCAAATATCAACTATCTGCTGAATGAATCGGAAAACAATCTTTCTTTCATAGAGGTAATATCTACCATCCAAGTTAGAGATTCAGCTAATAACACTCAGGATTTAGTGACGATCACTTCAAATCTGCCTGATCAGCAGAAAGTGAGGGCAGGATATGACACAAAAATTGGGCAGGTATCTACGGAACCCGCTCCCCTTCCTTTGGATATGTATGATGAGGAAGGAAGCTTCGTGATGGAAGTGGTTAAAATTAATATCTATTATGCATATGGGCTTGTCGATGAGGATGGCAATGTGGAATTCGAGACTGCATTGGTCTTCACTCATGACACGTCAAATCAGCAATACAATGAGGTGTTTACTCACAATTTCACGAAAGATGTTAGTGACACCTCTCTTCAGGTCTATTCGTCAGAGGTATATACTTATGTTCTAGGAATAAAGGTGATTGTCTATGACGGAAGCGGGAATGATATGACACTGGTGACCCTTTCTAGGGGAACCACTTGGAACGAAGACCTTCTCCAATTTGAAATTGTTGCTCCAGATAGCTTTATCCCATATCTGACTGTATATTACTTCAACCAAGGACTCTGGTACACAGGTCTTATAGTAGTTACTGGTGTAATTCTAGTGGCTGTTACAGTCAGTCGCGTTTCACAGAAAATCAACAAGATACATGATTAGTTTGGTATGAATCTTTGTGACTTCCTGACCCGGATGTTCAGATACACTGTGATCAAACAGACCGACAGGAGGTAGATGATATGTCTAACCAGTGGTGGGTCTTTGTTGTCGTACGGAGGGGACAATAGATCGGTGGGTGGTATCTGGTTCTTCGGGAAAACTACCAATGATCCGAATATCAAAAGGGGGAGTAGAAAAATACTGAAGGATTTTCGCACCGAATCCGTGATCAGTATCTGAATGAGCAGAAAGCAGAGTACCGTGATTACAACGAGGATAGTGAGGGGTACATATACTGTTAGTGTGTAGGATAATCCCGCAAAATCACTTCCTCTAGTGAGTAATGATGAGACGATAAAGAATATTATCACTGGTAGGGTTATCATAGAATATACAAAAAATCGTGTTCTAAACTGCTTCATTGGATCTATAGGATAGGAGACATAGGCTTTGGTCTGTGATTTGTGGACCATTCTTCTGAACGGAATTGCAAAGAGAAGTGGCACAAGTACTGTTGTCATACTAGACACTATTTCAAAAAGGACTGTGTACAGGTGAACTCTCCATGAATAGATATAATTCCAAATTTCCGATTCCACGAATCTTGCTTCTCTCTCACCAACACCCGAGAGGTAAGGAAAAATAACTATCAATACCGCCAGCAACATCTGGAAACCAATACTTCTCACCTCGTCAATTAAGTAGACATCAGAGACCTTCCTTCTCCATACAACCTCACCAATTATCCCCAATCCAAGGAAGAGTACTCCAAAAGATATCCTGATGGGGAGGGCAGTACTCATACCTGAAACGTAAGCTTTTAAGTGACCTACGGAGTATTGTTTTGCTTCAATGACCAAAGCAATATTTGCAGAGTAGTCAAAGGGGACCTCGAAGGTACTGTCTTGGGTGACATTACTTGCCACTGGGGTAACTACTGACAATTGCTTGAGATAAACAGTGACATTCCCTGAGAAATCGCTGAATTCGATATGGATTGTCTCTCCAAGTAGGACTCTAATTTGCTTCCCAAATAAATTAGACTCTTCTACTTCAAAGCTGTCATCGTAGAATACCGGCTTGTTTATTGAATAGGTTGAGGTGATTAAGAAAAATACTCCTACAACCAGAAATACCTTTGAAATATTATTTATTGAGATTTTTTTGTTTATCATCTATTAACCTCCAAATTTGAATAGATCCTGTAAGCGACCAAATAAAGTATAGATGCAGTAACCAAAATCCACGGTATCGCCCATAGATCATCATACCCCTTTGATATCCTATTCAACGTGCTTGATGGGAATGTGGTGAACGCTAAGTAGGGTCTTAACAGGTAATCAGTTAGATAACTTACAGTGTAGAAGGTAAACTCCGAATACCTGAAGGTAAGGAATAGCAAGGCAAATATCACCAGATGTAGGGAAGCTGAAACTAGGAATGTGAGGGTGAATTTAAAATAGGAATTTAGCTCTACCGATGAGAATGAGTAATTGTACAGGACGATGTACTGGCTGGTCAGGTAGAAGCCGAACATCTCACCTAGGACCAACCAGATGGTGAGATTCGCATAGAAAGATCTGAATATGAAGGTTCTCTCCCTTCCCCTGAATGTCGTCCACTGCTCTTTCACTTCGGTCTCCTTATGGGAGTAGTAAAGGTGACCCACAAGAAGAATCATTGCCCAATACAGCATGTTGAAATACGTTGTTCTGCCAATTTCGGAGAATATACTAGAAGTGATTCCGAGCTCGTTGTTGGGGTCAGGCAGGCCGAATGAGAAGGATGCAATGGCGAGAAAGGTCGGTCCAAGGGTCTCCGTGATGTCTGTGAGTTGAACCCTCCCATAGAATGAGGGAAGTCTGATCTTCCTTCTTCTCACTCTCTCCCAGATCCAAGAAACAGTTCCAATTCCAATGACAGAATTGAACAGCGCTTTATTTGTTGAAAGGAGGTAACCTAAATCAAGTCTTAGGTCAGCATATATATCCACGATACTCGCTTTAAACTCCGTGGTGTTAACCGTGGAAGTAAGATTCAGGAAGAGAACCCCCCCTATTCCAACTGTGGCGTCTAACTCGATAAAATGATTATTCTCCTCATCCAATCTCCTTGAAAGAATCACTACCTCCTCTCCATCGATCTGAAGAACCTTGATTGTAAGCACCGCAGATGTGTTTGAGGACACGGATCCAGTGATTTTGGATCCTCGATACACCCGTGCTGTTTCCAGAATCTGGTAATTTGGTTCGTGGTACACTTTATCGGTACTGATGGATGAATTGTTTCCCCATGCAATCAAAGTAGTCACTGCCATGAACAGTAAAAAACCCAGCGTCATCCTTATCAGTAGGTTAATCCTGACCATCTCCCACCATTTCTAGGAAAACCTGCTCGAGCAAGCTATGCTTGTGGACTGGATTATAGGTCTGTATCTCGTGTAGTTGGTCTTTTTCCTGGATTCTGACCTCGAGAATCGATCCTTTCTTGTGGATGACCTCTATCCCTTTACTCTCCAGCTCGGACACCACTTTCTCCGTCTCTTCCTTGGATACTTTAATCGAGTAATCCGTGATGAACTTCGACTTGGTGAGCTCGTCCATTCTGTAATTTCCCCTAATCTCTCCCTTGTGCAGGAAGATCACCCGGTCGCATATTCTCTCGAGGTCGTGTAGTATGTGACTCAATATAATGATCTGGATGTCTTCAGTATATGCTAGATCTTGAATATATTGTAGGATCTCGGTCCGTGCCTTCACATCCAGATTTGCGGTGGGCTCATCCAGCAGAACCAGTTTTGGAGATCCTATGATGGAAGTTGCTATTGCATACTTCTGCTTCATCCCGGCCGAGAGGTTCTTGAAATAGGTATCCTTCTTCTCATAGAGGTCGAACCGTTTCAACAGCTCCTCAACCTCTTTATCAATTGTGCTCTGAGGTATTCCCCGTAATCTCCCAACGAAGACCAAGTGCTCCCAAAGCGTGTGCCAATCTGGGTAACTCGGATCCTCGAACATGACCCCTATTCTCCTGAGAACCTCATTCCGTTCGAATTGAATGTTGTACCCGTTGACCACAATCCTCCCGGTTTTTGGTTTCAGCAGTCCGATGATTAATTTGACGAGAGTTGATTTCCCTGCTCCATTTTCACCTATCAATCCAGTCACCTTGTCCTCAAAAGCAACAGATAATGAATTGAAGAGCTGCTTGTTGCCGTAACCAAAATTGATGTCTGATACTTCTATCATGTCCTGATTTTTCAGCAGATACTCAAGTAATAAACGTTACCTTTATTTATTCAAAAAAAAATCTAATCAATGGCGAATCGGAGTCATTTGGTAAAAAGCATTGCTATGCTTTTACTCATAAACATCGCACTCGTATCCATTGCAAGCACATCTGCGGGCTATTGGTTCACGAGGAAGAGCGGTAATTTCTCTGGTATGTACGAGAATAATACCGAGTCCACCTATGTACATGGAGTTCGATCTTCATTGTTATTTGGAGATAACAAAGTCGATGGTCGAATCACTGTGAAGGCTGTAGCTGACAATTTTCTGTCAAATTATGGAAAGGCAACCTATGGAATAACCTATGACACATCAGTACCCGATAATGGGGCTCAGTATCCTGGCTCTGCTCAAAAGTCTTACAGGGCCTGCACATCTGTAACGATTAAGGGCACGATGTCCGGTGGTAGCAAGCACATATCCATCACTGTGAAGTTAATCTATTTCGCAGGCTCCCAGGTAGATGCTGCAGTATACAGAAAATCTTACTACTCAGCATCCTCATCAGGAAACACATACCAAATCTGTACTGGGGGATACACTTTGAGTTCCTCACGAGACCTGTATGTGGAGACCATAGTCGATGTCTATACCTACGCTGATCTACTCTCTGGTAAGGCGACTGTTGACGTATTTAATAACGGCGGATACATCAAACTCAACAGCTGGGATATCCAAGAGTATTTTTCTGGTGGACCAATGTAATAGGGTATTGCATTACTCATAGTGGCTATTTTCTACCTGTTAGATCGAACCATTCTATCATCAGTAAATATCCTAACTATTTAATCGATGGGGTATTCTTAACCATAATGATCAAACAGACCGACAGGAGGTAGATGACATGTCGGACCGTGGGCCTTTGTTGTCGAATGAGTAATTCTCTATATTGGTTAGAAGGGACTCTGCTTCCTCTTTCGGATTAAGTAGTAGATTATACCACCCACTGCACCGAGAGAGACAATAGATCCGACACCTATGAGTAGTGGAGTTGTGAGGTCATCACCTTGGTTACTTGGTGCATCTGCTACTTCTATGGCACTGTTCACACTATCCGAAGGACTTTTTATTCCCATGGAACCGATCTGCAACTCACTGAAGGTGTATGGGTCAGATTCGGTCATTGAGACTGTTACAGATCCGTTGACGTTATCTGTGAGGATGTACCTGATGCTGAGCTGCATGTCGGTAGGCTCTGAAGAGGCAATTGTGAACGTCTGTACGTAGTGTGTGATGTTGTCGACCACAACAGTCTTCATCGTCTCGATGCTCCAGAATATGTTCATATCCGCCCACATCTTTGCATCGAAACTGACATTTTCCGAGTTGATGGTAAAGGTATACAGACCGTAGTCAAGGTTCATCGTGAGGGCAGTCATGGCGAAATCCTTCGATGAGTTCAGATCCTGTGAGTAGTCCCCTGTGAAGCTGGCGATCCTGAAGTCATAATCTGGGTTCTTTGCACTCTTGTCCGCGAAATAATCGAATCTCTCGAATTCGAACGTCGACTTCCTGTACGGGTTATCAGTATACAGGGGGGTGGGAATGTCCATGGTTGAGTTCCAGATTGTGTTGCTGACGATCCTGAAGCTTATGTAGACAAAATCCACATTGAAGGATCCGAAGTCATTTGAGTATGTTGTGCTGGTCCTGTTGTTCGTCACGTAGTTTAGATCGGTGCTGTTAGCGTACTGTTCAACTCCTAATTGTCCCAATACGCGTGCCTGTCCGTCCGTGCTGTACACGGTGTACTTGATGTCGACGCTCATGTTCTGGTGATCGAGGTAGGTGATGTTTAGTACATCCCCTGCTCCTGTACTTCTTGGTAGCCTGAAGACGACAGGTTCCATGAAACCCATTGTCTTCGTGGTTGACGCCCCCTGTTCTATATCCTCGATTGGAGCCATTGTCACTCTCGCTGCACTGAAGCTGTTCAGAATGTAGTCCGTGATGTAGACGATGTACGTCCCTGCCTCAAGTATCAGGATGTCTGCACTGTCCAAATTCAGGAAATCGGTGGATGTGGTTATAGTCTGGAATACCTTTGTCTCCGTATTCTGGAATCTGAGCTGTCCTCCGTTGTAGGTCATGTTGAAGCCTACCGCAGTGGGTGTGTCCAGTGTGATTGTGTAGTAGTTCTGGAATTGATCCTGGCTCAGGGCGAAGTCCACTCCGATTGGAAGCTCATCAAGAGGTATATTCTCTACCCAGAATGAGTACTCGATATCGTATCCCTCTGGAATCCCAAGCCTCTCCTTCTCACCCACCACATAGGGGTTGGTCTCGTCTGGTGGTGTTGCGATAACTGCTACGTAGAGCTCGTCGTCCTCGACCTGGTAGGTCTGATACGGTAGCCACGACCCGAATACTCCCGTGAAACTGTTGAAGAACCTCAACTCAATCTCACCTAGAAGGTCTGCTGGATTGTTGTAGTCGCCTACTGGCATGTTCATGTAAACAGTCCGTACCAGGCGAGACATCTCGATTGAGCTGACGGTATTGTTCAACCTGAAAAGTTTGAGTGTGGGTGCTGTGCCCGTTATTTTTTCCGTATAGCCCTTGCTGATGTCCTGTACGTTCATACCACTCAGTATCTCCATTGCCTCGATTACCACGTTTCCATAAAGAACCTCTACCATGATGGTGTAGGTTCCGTTGACCTTTGGATACAGTACAAGAAAGTCTGATATACGGGCTTCTGGATACCTGTGGGTAGACCACTGCATGCCCTCTGGATCTGTAATCGTGAATCTCATGGTTGAGCTGGACGTGGACATGACCAGTTTGTAGACGATGGTATAGATGGTATTAGCGGACATGTTGGTCCTGAAAAGGTACTGCTCATCCTCCATTAGTGCAACGTTCTGGAGGGTATTGCCATTCTTAGCATTATCGGAAAGGTCATAGTACTCAGTCTTGTAGTCAATAACCAGTTCCGTGCTCGTCTTATTCGCGAACTTTGTAATACCATTCCGAGCATTTAGCCTGTATTCCGACCTCGGCTGGACGTCTATTGCCATAAGAGAATTGGATTTTCCATCATAGGTACTTACATCAAAGGGCGTCTTGGTAGATTTGAAGTTCGTGAGGGGCGTGAATTCATTTGGTATATCCACGAACACATCATTTGTTCCCTGTGCTTGCAGTTCACCAGCGATGTACTTCTTCTGAGGAACGTCCAGTTCCTCTCCTTGAGCCACCACCAATGTGGTCCCAAAGATACCTGTGACCATGGTGGCAGCCAGTGCTAAAAAAATTAACTTCTGAGCTTTCATGAGCTGAACCAGATCGTCGCAATAAATACTTTGAGAATCTTGTTTTCGCTAATTCACATGGACTGGGTCTGTAGTCTCAAAATTCGAATTTATGTTCAACACTTTTCTTTATTTTACATTAAATTGCCTAATCGGTTATGGGAGCTAATTATAGAATAGTGCCTTCTTTATAGTACCTTGATCCATACAATCTCTGGATCAGAA
>JALWRB010000223.1 GCA_027077875.1 Candidatus Heimdallarchaeota archaeon | reverse complement strand
CCGCATTTCAAGCTCAAGTCCACCCGGTACCATGATGCAGATCTGCAAATAACCGGATTCAAGGGCTCAGTACAATTGGTCATCGAGAACGAGGAAGGGCTCGAAGCTTTACCCCCTGCACTCGGTCTTGCGACGATGACCGGGTTGGGAGAGTACACCTCTCTCGGATTCGGTAGGGTGGAAGTGGCATTGGGAGGGAGAAAACTTTGAATGTCTTTATCAATTCAATAGTTTACTTCAAGAGTTGCTCGGAGTCGCTCATCTCCTCCTTGGAAGCGATGGGATTCAACAAAAAGAAAATGGGGGAGTTCCAGTACATCGCTCAATGTCAGAGTACTGTAAGCGAGGCCTATGATATCCCTTTCTCAAGTATTACCCCGGTTGTTATGAGCAGGATCTTCTCCCTTCCTCCCTCAAATCTGATCAGAGAATGGGTTTTTGTATTCGACTTCGGACATGTCTTCCTCATACGTACCGAGCAATCTAGACAATTGGATCATAAGGTACTAAAACGGGTGGAAACATCCTGCATGGATTCTGCCAAGAATGTACGAGCAACACTATGCAGAACCAATATGAGTGCACGCTGCAGATCCTATCGAACAACTCCTTTACGATCGGTAATTGTGGGGAAACCTTCCATTGAGGGAATCCTTGCAGGAATCCTCAAAACCCCTTGGAGAGAACTTTCCCTTCCAGGGAAACTCAAGTGGATACTTTACAAAAACGGACAGTATCTTCAAAGTACCAAATGGAAAGATTATCACAAGACTGCGCTATCGATTATACTGCTTGCAAATACTCTGAGACATCTCACTAAGGTTATGTGTACGGATATCCAGTCCGTATTAGTAAATAACGACATTGTGCTAGATTCATTCACCAAGGAATTTGTGAAAATCTACTTCTGGACAAACCCTGATTTCCTCCAAAGGGAAGCAGGTGTCTTCATCTACATGAAACCGTGGGTTAGGAAGATCATTGTATTCCGACTAAGGCTGGGTTCAGACAAATCCTGCGATTTCTCAGAGGTTGCTGACAAGCTCTACTCTCTAGACTTCCAGCAATTCACGGAACTGGTTGAGAGAACAAAAAGCTGTGATCTCTCTAGCATACAGTCATGGCGGAAAGCAATTAATCCATTCAGGCTTGAAAATACAGATCTTGTCTCCGTATACGAGAATCTTACTGATCCACAGAAATCCATCCTTAACTTGATTTACATGGATATCCGAAACCGGATTACAAAAGGAGAATTAATCGGCACGCAGGTCATGGAAAAATACTACACCGTCAATGAGATCGCAAATAAGCTAAATATTGGTGGTCGTGGTCATGACAAACTTAGAACTGAGCTACTTAGACTCAAGAAAAAGGGTTTCATAATAATAAAATCACCTGATGAAGTTAAGAACAAACGTGCTAGAGTCAAGGCATATTACTTCCTCAACC
Organism: Candidatus Heimdallarchaeota archaeon; assembly: GCA_027077875.1. Taxonomy (GTDB): domain Archaea; phylum Asgardarchaeota; class Heimdallarchaeia; order Heimdallarchaeales; family Kariarchaeaceae; genus S139-21. Next base: position 4,084 of record JALWRB010000223.1, on the reverse strand, counting down.
CTAATTTCCCATATCACCACTACTTGCTTGATCTATTTTACTCCCTGTGGTCACGGGAAGACGGGAATTCAAAAGTTTCAAACAGAGTGCATTCTTAGACCTCTAAGTGCTATTTCTGTGCGGAAGATTCAGACCATGATCGTCTTCCGGCATAGATTAGTTCATGCTTTCAATAGCATTTGAACAAATAGGAGTACTTGCTCCACTGATCCTGTCTCTGATAGGATTTGCCACCTGGATACCCAAAACCCTAGTTCCCCGATCTAGGTACCTCATGGGAGGGGATGATCCCGAGCCAGCACCTGGCGAGGACTTTCCCTCAATCCCCACTCCCTGAGGATAGTTTATAAGGTATCCTGAACAACAATAGGTGGGGCCACAGGGGTCTCTGAATTCCCCTGGCACTTACGTGTTGTGCCCCACCTCCACATTACAATCATTCTCTTTCCAAACACCATATTTCTATTGCCTTCATCATAATCCTAGGTGTGGACATATTAGCGGAGACATTGGAATGGATTACTCGTACACTCTCAAAGTATGGGATCAAAACTCCTGATGTTGATCTATCATGGGATGTGCGACCTTTCAATAACATAGAAGATCCGTTTAATGTCATTGAATTTAAGGATGTAAGAGGGCGAAAAATAAAAATTGTCGTCCACCTCCCTCTTGATGCACCTCTTCTTAGTTTCCACTATCTTCGAGGGGTACTAAAGATAATCACAAGGTATGATTCGTCATGGGATATAGTCACCTTTATCACTCTCCTTCTCTGTAATTTCAAGAAGAGATCCAAGGAACGAACCATGATCCTTAATGACTGGTCACGATTAAGTCCTAATGGATCCCGTAACCTCATCCGCTTGCTACCTATTGTAGAATCACTTGACGCAAAGGCTAGGACTGAATTACTGCAGAGTATTCTACACGAGATGAGAAAATCAAGCAGGGTCATTGTCCACCTTAACCACATTCTTTTCAATTTGGTTGAGAGGAGCTTAGATGAAGATAGTTACAAGGTCATCAGTTTCCTCCTAACAGAACAGAAGGAAGATATACCTGAAATAAGACGGGTCTTCGGGGTTCCACAGTCGAGTTATTACAAATGGAAAGCCAAGAATACCATGATCATTAACTCTTACCTAATTCCAAATATATGGGCGCTGGGACTGATGAAGGTAAGCTTCCTCTACAGAGCAGGATCTCCTCTTCTAGAATTATCAAATGATATATACTGGGAGAATGCCATCTCCTTCACCCACTCGACATATCTGCAAGGTAGCTTCTGGTATCCCCTAATGCATCTGTCTGACTTCATGAAGTGGACAAATACGATAGAAACAGACTTCATCATAGAGCTCCCATTCGGAAACTGGACCTCGGTCAATATCAACAAGATCAGTTCCTATCCCATCCCCCCAATCGAACTGAGATACGGTTTTGACAGTGTCGTGGATGTTCCAACCAATGATGAGGCTATGCTTGTCATGGAAATGATAATGAAGAGAACCTCCAAATTGAACAATCTCTCATCATTTAAACGAGAGGACAAAAGGGTGATCGCAGCAGGGATCAAAAAGAAGGAATTGATCCGTGAATTTTGGATACTCACCCCTCCTCGGTCTACGCGTACAAACCTCTACTTCTACACCCTTGACTTCAATTTCAACCCAGATACAGACGTGGTACCCGAATGCTTCTTACAAAATTCATCTAATGATATCAATCTGGGTAGGTTGAGCTCAAATAAGTGGCAAATAAAAATCTCCTCATATGGAATTAGAGTATATCGTGGATCTGTTGAACCATTGGTTTTACTCCGAATTTTGGACAAGGGTGACATCTCTCTCCCTTTCAGCTCCCCACATCTCCACTTAATCGGTCGGCAGAATTTCCATAGCGGGCAGACCTATAGATTTGATGGCAGTACCTATAACAGTGGGAACTGGGATGGGCACGAGAAGACATTGTTTCGGCTTCGTGGATTGAGGGACGCCTTAATCAAATATAAATGATTGAGAAATTTTTGCTAGAATAACCATTAATTAATTAGATATATTCATTTTGGTGCTCTGTAGTCGGCATTAATTACGTTTCAAAAAAAATGAAATTCTCTCTAAGGACTTATATCAATTAGTGCCCAATATAATAATAGGTACGTACAATCAGTGCAGTCGGCTCGCACCTAATGGGGGGGTGGGTACCCTCACTGTCACTGGTAGGTGATATAATGATAACAAAGATGCTTCAATCGATTGGGGAACATGTCATTGGTGGCAAAGGAGAGAGGGAGCAGCTAATCGCATCGCAGAAACCCTACTCCGGGAAGTACATCCTGACCATCGCCATCGATCCGATCACGGATGATCTCAAGATCGAGCTTGAGGAGTACCAAAAGGCAAAGGAACCCGAATACCTCCGTGGAATGATGGGATCGGGTGGAAGTAGCCTCTCCCCGACAATGAATATCTCTCTAGACAAGATCAAGAACTACAAGTCTGACAAGGACCCGGACTTTGTCGCAACTTTTCCAGAGACAATCCAGGATCGGGAGCTTTGGGTCAAATACTTCAGTACTCCCGGTGGGAAAGAATTCCACAAGATGTTCGTCAAGGCGGTCAATATCGAACAGAATATAGTGAAAGCACTCAAGAAGAGTGCCTTGGCCAAGATGGACGACAGATCCTACGCAAAGTCCTACTACCTCTGGATCGAGCGAAATCTTTCCGAAATAAACGACCGGATCTTCTTCTACCTACTGGAGAACTGGTTCGAGTACAGGAAGGAGCAGAAACGGATCGGGCTCAAGAGGGACTTTCCCCGCGCAATAATCTTCAAGTCACTCGACTCCTCACAGGGGATCTCACTCTACCCCGGCGAGATGGAGGAGTTCGTGGATCTCTACAAGAGACTCTTGGAGGGCGGATCGACGTCGTTACAGACTCGTATGGCGTGCTTTGCCTGCAACCAGCTGACCAGTGATGTCAATCGCCCCACGATCGGGATATTCAACCTCGACATGACTGGGTTCATCATAGGATTCGGGAAGAAGAACGAGACCCCACAGTTCACGGTGTGCAACAGCTGTGCAAACCACATCCAGGAAGGTTACAAGGCCCTCGAGTCCAAGCTCAAGTTCTACGCCTTCAAGACCAAGAACGGTCAGTTGGGACCAAAGGGACAGACGGTATTCCACTACCTCATCCCCATGGCACAGGATCCAAAGCTCCTCAAGAGAGCGGTTACGAACCTTGAACGCAACAAGATGAAGTACGGGGAGTCTGTCAAGGTATCCCTCCGTAAGAGGATCGAGGACATCAACCTTGCAATCTCGAAGACGAAGAAAAGCAGCAAGCGGGAGCTGAAGAAGCTGAAGGACACCCTGAAAAACCTGAAGACACGGGAGGACAGGTCGGTCGATCAGATTGCTGGGCAGGCAGATCTGACCTCAATAGTGACAAAAATCGTCGAGGCGGATATGAACTACCTTGACATCTACTTCTTCGTCACCGATGCCAAGCAGAACCCCACGACGAAGGAGGTGATTTCCACCCAGCAACTGAACAAGCCCTCGATCCTCGCAATCAACGACGCATACCGTGCGCTTGTACAGTCCGGCATGGATTTCAACTTCTACTGGCAGAGCAGATTCCTCCCGATCAAGCTCTTCCTGAACGTCATGAACGCGCTCTACATGCAGCAGGAGATGGACAGCGAAGAGCTTGTGAAGGCGTACTCGGATCTGACCAGCCGGGCATTCATCTACCATCTCATAAATCAGGAGAGGAAGGACGTCCCCCGATTCACCACTGCAATCAGGGAGTTCCTCAAGGTCTACCTCTTCTTGGTACACGCAAACATATTCAGAGGAGAAAAGAACATAATGACAAACAAGAAAGTCAGCAAACCCAAGGTGGTCGACCGGGTGGAGTACCTCAAGAAAGAATTTGAGCACCCCTTCTTCGACTCGACCGACCTCAAAGCAGCGGCCGGAATCGGTCTCTACTTCAACCTGATGCGCAGGCTTCAGGAGAATGACCTCGGTACGAGGACACTGATCAAAGACACCAGAATCTGGATG
>JALWRB010000222.1 GCA_027077875.1 Candidatus Heimdallarchaeota archaeon | reverse complement strand
AATTTGCAATCAGGGAAACGCGATAGTAATGCTGACTCTGGTAGGATTGATTCAGAGAAAAAGCCCGCTATCTCAACGGAGAACCTTCCTCCAAGAGTAGAGGTTACAGAGGATGAGAACATTGTCCGTCCTATTCGAATAAGACTGTACAGAAACAATGAGACTAGGGTTGAGAGTTACGAATTTATGCCTAAGGACGAGATCAGATTGGATGTCTTGGGTACTGGAATATCTAAGGCTACTGAATTAATCATGAGAGACATCGAGGGGAAAATTAGGTTCAGAGCCCGATCTGGAGGAATGGATCATGTCTTTAAGACAAAGATACAATTTACCAGATCATATGGTACATGGACTCTGGAATTGAACTATCCCAATAACCTTGAAGAGATGGAAAACATGACACTGGAATTCACCATCGCAAAAGAACTTCCTCCGGTATTTGTCCCCGAACACCTCAGAGTGAAGGAGATCGATGGGGAGGAGTTGCCATTGGAGGAGTCCACAGATATCGAAGAGCAGGAGATAATAATTGGAGATACCGAAGATAGCTCTTCCCCAGAAGAACAACTTGATGTAATGGCTGAGGTTCCTCCCTCTGTCTGGGAGGAGATCCCTGTCACTGAGATCTCATCAATAGAACCTGTCTACAGAACCAAACTCTTTCACAAAGGGGTTAGAACTCTCCGTGAGTTCCTCGACACAGAACAGGCCGAGATATCTCATATCACCTCCGCTTCCATATCAAAAGTTGCAGAATGGTTTGAGACGATTAAGGCTATAGTTCAAGACACTTCATCTCCTCTTATCAAGATGTATGACCAGATTCAGAAGGAAGAAGAAGAGTATTCAGAATCCATTAGTATTGCTTTAGGGAAAGAACTGGCCAGTCAACCAGTCTCGGTTGTCAAATTTGTAGGGGCCAAATCAGAGGAGAAATTGAATTCGATTGGGATCTACACTGTAAGAGATCTAATATCCTTTGACATTTCAAAGATTGACACATCTGTTATCCAAAAATCGCTTTTTAATAGATGGGTAACACAGGCTCACAAGCAACTTGAAGTTCCGTACTTCGACAAAAAAGCAAGGCTAGCTGAACTTAGAAAAATGTATTTTGTTTAATATTCAAAATGAGATTGTATTTCAGTAGGTTTTAGTAGTTAATAAACTTAGTACTTTTTCCTTCTGATCACCATGATACCGAAGATGGCAACTGAGGTGACAATGAACTCAAACCCTGGAAGAGGATTCTCGAGGGTGGGTACGTCAGATCCATTGGCTGAATCCGAGGTAGATGTGACATTGTCATCAGTGGTCGAATTGTTTGTGGTAGTAGGTGGTTCTTCCAGATACTTCGTGGGGTGTACCGCAAGATATGACTCTGAAGTGAGAGAAACTTCCGCTTCTGTAAGTTCCTCAAACTCCCAAGTACCATTGTAGTAGCTTGTAAATGATGAGATGATATTGGCGTTAACGTCCTCTGTAATGCCAAGTAGTGAACCTGTATTGGCATCGTAGTACAGAGTTCTTGTGGCATTAGCAATGACGAAGGTCCAGGAGTCAGAATAGTAGTCTCCATCATTCAGGGCAGGACCGCCTGGTCCACCAGGGGTATCACCACTCATATTGAAACTTCCCTCGTAGTAGTAGGACTCGACATTCACATCAACGTCATTGAAAACATATCCGTTGATGACTATCTGGTCAAGTACATCAGAATAGTAGTTCACACCCATTTCTGGGATCCGGAAGAACCCAAGGAAATCAATTTGGTAATCTGGTGGGAACATGATCCCGAGTTCCTTGTCAGGATTATCTGTTGGGAAGAAGCCCACATTGAACTTAGTCTTGGTTTCGGTCCAAGAATCTGATGATGTTGCTCCACTTGAGTCTTCCCAAGTCTGAGATATGACCATGTTGTCCATGCCATAAATAAGTGCTGCAAAGCCTCTGTCGCCTGATCGAGCTACCTCTATTGTGGTTGAAGTATCGCCCTCGACATCTGAAGATACGGAATTCCAATAGCTACCGTTTACATCACTGTACTCGCTGTAGGTATCTGCGTATCCATAAATACTTCCCTCATAGATGAATTGGTCACCCTGTACAAATTCAGTATCACCGAAGTTAACCATTGCGGGTGCCCACTCGAAGATCACTCCCCACTCACTCTCAGACTCAGTGGAGCTTCCATATCCATCGATTGTTATATTGGCATAAACTCCATCAACAACATTTGGACCTAATGTAGGAGCTGTACTATTGTCAAAGGGGAAGAAGACCTCCTGGGTGTCTGAAATATCCACACTTAGTTCATTTCCTCTGTCTCTCTCAAATTCTAGGAGTCTATTATCGTTCATCTCATAATAGAACACACTTGTATCCCAGAAGCTCATAGAGACATTAGCAGTGGTTTCAAAAATGGGTGTGTTAGGATCGTATTCATCACCAAGATACAGGGTCACATTGTACACTGCAAAGAAATCTGCACTGATTGTGACATTAACGCTATCTACACTGTATGATGAGACCTGATTGGAGATGTTATAAGTTCTGAAGTCATTCCCGAGCTCTACTGTTATGTCGAACGTGACATCTGCATAGGCGTTCACGAAGTCTAAGTAGAATGATTCATTGTACGATCCATCCTGCATGAACATCTCATCAAAAATGACGTTGTATGTATCGTTGAATGTGACTCCATCAATACGCTCCTCATACCTTGGATAGGGTCCCTGACTATCAGAATAATTCTCATCCGTTATGACACCTTGATCTGTGTCCCATTCGTAGATTGACTGTGAGTAACTGAATGACTCTTCGAGCATCCTCCTAATCTGAGCGTAGGTGAATCTATACTGTGACTGGTCTAGCTCTGGTCCAGTATCATTCATGTCATCATATGGTGGGGCGTAGTACTGTTCAACAAGTGAGTTGTACTCCTCACCAATCATGAACACCTCTAGTTCTCCATAACTCTCACCCTGAGCAGAAAATGATTCATCGTTCTCGTGAAGGAGAGAAGTACCATTCCATGCCGAGAATGAATTTGATTGATCGTAAGACATCATTTGACCGTAGTCAAACCTGTACAGTTCTCCAAACCCATTCTTAGGTGGAGGGTTCTGTGCAAGCACCGGACTATTGCCAAGGCTTACTATCATTAGCACAGCAACTATAGTTGCTAATAGTGTAATTCGTCGTTTCATAACTCAAAACCTCTAGGTTGTAGTTATTAGATAATCTATCAATAATGGTATATAAAGGCGTTTGAATAAACCTCTACGCAGAAAGCCGCAGTATTAATATAAATATGATATCAAAAATTATGGCAAAGACGGAATTCAATATTCTAGGTTAATGTTTTACTACAGACTGGTTGTCACTGAGAGCTTTTGTAAATTCCGAAGAGAAACATCACTATTCCGTAGATGAGCATGAACGAGATGATGATTACAATTGAGACGACCGAGATAGTCTTCCAGAATTGCTTAGGAGTAAGGTTTTCTCTGTTGTCATACGCTGTGAAAGCCAGCTTAATTGTACGATTTAGCAGAGGGTAGAATGCGAATGTTACTATGACAAAGACGACGAGCTGGATGACTATATCTTCCATTATAGAATAGTGAATAAGTGAGGAATATCAATCTTCTCTTTTAGAGGCCTTGTACTTTAGAAGTGCACCTTGAATTACCTTCTGACCTAGGAGGGCACATTTTAGCCTAACGGGAGAAAGGGGAATTCCAAGTAGTTCTTGGATATCGTCCTGATCGAGCGCCTCGACCTCTTCTATTGTCATTCCTGGTAATTCCTCAGTGAGTAGTGAGGTTGAAGCCTGAGATATAGCGCATCCTGTTCCCTTGAATGAAACTTTCTCAACTACTCCATTCTCGTCGACCTTTACCCAGACGTGTATCTGGTCACCACACAGCGGATTTGAGTCCTCGAAGTCAGTACTTGCATCCTCCATCTCGTAATTGTTTAGTGGATTTTTGTATAGTTCAATTATCGCTTCTCTGTACGCGCTCATCCAATCTCCATCTCCAGTTTAGTAATTTCTAGGGCAACAAATTTAATTGTTGGCTTCTCTTACTAGGTTTTCGTAACCTTTTTCCTCAAGTTCAACCGCGAGTTCCGGCCCTCCTGTCTTCACAATCTTACCCTGATGCATGAGGTGGATAACATCAGGTTTTGTGTGAGTGAGTAGTCGGTTATAGTGAGTGATTAGCAGGAAACCAGTGTTCCCCTCTTCCCTCTGCCTGATAATGTTTTCTGCAACCGTTCTCAGTGCGTCAATGTCAAGCCCAGAGTCAATTTCATCGAGGATTGCGATGGTGGGGTTGAGATATTTCATCTGTATCATCTCCCCCTTCTTCCGCTCTCCACCTGAAGCGTTTTCATTCACTCCTCGTGAGAGGAAGCTTGATTCAAGACCCATGGACTCCAGATCTTTTCGAAGCCTTCTGTGGAATTTGATTGGGTTCTCAAGTTTCGCTTCAGGATTTTTTGCATGCATCGCGGATCTTATAAAATTCGAGAGGGTTACTCCCTCGATAGCGGTTGGTCCTTGGAACCCAAGGAATAAACCGAGGTTAGCTCTCTGATCCGTGCTCATCTCTAGAATGGACTCACCATTGAAGAGGATGTCACCCTCGGTGACCTCATAGTCTGGATGACCGAAGATGGTTTTAGAGAGTGTGGATTTACCACTCCCGTTCCTTCCCATGATCCCGGCTATCTCTCCAGAATTTATGGTCAAATTCACTCCATGAAGAATTTCGTTACCCTCTACTGCAACCTTTAGATTTTTTATTTCGAGTGTGCTCATTTATACGACTCCTTCGTCCTATCTTTACATCATTTGACTTGTCTGGAGCTTATAAAGACTTTAGATAGTTGGCGTTGATGAGTTAGATTGAGCTGCCATTCTTCTAGTGATTCCTATTGAAGTACCAATTACTCTGATCAATGGGATGACTCACGGCAGCTCCTATTCAAAGATCTTGAAATACAATCCGACCTACAAAAACTTTGGACTTTATATTCTAAACTCCTAACATGATCGATTCATCAAGCTACTTTCTATAGTTAAGAGAAAACATATTTTCCTTTATGCCATCAAGAGAACATCTTGTGAACTCTTTCTAGCTGGTCAATTGTGAAGTCAATCTCTTCCGTCGTATTATAGATGTAGAATGACATCCGATTAGTGGCAGGAATACATAGTTTCTCGACTGTCAAGGGCTGTGCACAGTGGTGTCCTGCTCTAATTGCGATACCTTCTTCATCAAGTAGTGTCGCAACGTCATGGGGGTGGATCAACATACCGTCGTTGTTGTATACATTGAAACTGATCACACCACCTCGTTTCTCTATGGACGAGGGACCATATGTTCTCACCCAGTCATATTCAGTCAATCGTTTCATGGCGTACTTTGTAAGGTAGTGCTCGATCCCCCTTACCTTATTCATGGTGAGTTTCTGGAGGTACTCTACAGCAGCTCCAAGACCAATTCCCCCACCGACATTTGGGGTACCTGCCTCAAACTTCCATGGGAGGTCATTCCAAGTCACATCCTTATAGGTAACGACCTTTATCATGTCTCCACCATAGAAGAGTGGTTCTAGTTTATCCAACAATTCCTCCCGCCCGTAGAATCCGCCTGAACCCATTGGGGCCATCATTTTGTGTCCAGAGAATCCCATGAAGTCCACCTTAAGATCCTTGACATCAACTTTCATGTGTGGTACACTCTGTGCTCCATCGAGGACAAACAAGGCGCCAGCATCGTGAGTAATGTCCGCCAGTTTCTTAACGGGGTTGATAGTCCCTAGGACATTGCTCATGTGAGGGACAGAGACGATCTTGGTCTTGTCCGTGATTACTTCCTCTGCCGAAGTGAGGTCAAGCTCGGAGTTATCCTCATTAAGCTCGATGTATTTAAATGTGGCTCCTGTCCGTTCTGCGAGCTTCATGAATGGGATCATGTTGCTGTGGTGTTCCATCCTTGAGACAACTATCTCATCACCTTTGGAAATGAACTTCTCGTATCCGTAGGTGAAGACATTGAGGGCCTCGGTCGTATTCCGAACAAACGCGACTTCCTTAAACCCAGCATTCAGAAAATCTGACACACGTTGGTGAGCCTCATCATACATATCTGAAGCGATCTCTGACAGTGCGTGTATTCCTCTGTGCACATTGGCATTGTACTTGAGGTAGTACTCACTGATGGCATCGACAACCTGCTTTGGCTTCTGTGTTGTTGCGGCGTTATCAAGGTAGACGAGTTTCTTTCCGTCTCTAACCGTTTCGTGAAGGATGGGGAAGTCCTCTCGTATTTTCTGAATCTCATCTGGGTTAATCACACATACACCTCTATTAATCTAAAGAAAAGGCAGTTACTATGTATTTATGGTGATTGATAATGAGTATTGAATTATATCATCCAATAGCGCCGTACTCTGCCATATCAATTTCGATAAGACGGTTCAACTCTACTGCATACTCCATTGGCATCTCCTTAGCGAAAGGTTCGAAGAATCCCATACAGATGAGAGCAAGTGCTTCATTCTCAGGAATACCCCTCGACATAAGGTAGAAGAGTGTGTCCTGGGAGATCTTCCCGACTGTGGCCTCGTGCGTTATGGTCGCGTCATCTCTGTGGATCTCCTGATAGGGGAAGGTGTCGTTCTTGGACTCCTCGTTCAACAGGAGAGCGTCGCATATCACGTTGGATACACACTGTTTGGCGTGTGGAGCTACCTGTATTAGCCCCCTGTAGATAGTCTTCCCATCTGCCCTAGAGATGCTCTTGGCGGTAATCTTGCTGTGGGTTCTTGGAGCTAGATGGATAATCTTTGCCCCAGTATCCTGTATCTGTCCATTAGATGCATAGGCTATGGACATGACCTCACCCTTTGCTCCCTCACCAAGGAGATAGATTGAGGGATATTTCATGGTCAGCTTAGAACCGATGTTGCCGTCTACCCATTCGACAAGAGCATTCTTGTAAGCGAAAGCTCTCTTGGTGACAAGGTTGTAGACATTGTTAGACCAATTCTGTATCGTTGAGTATCGTATCCTCGCTCCTTCCAGTGCCACGAGTTCCACAACTGCTGAGTGCAGGGAGTCCGAGGAGTACGTGGGTGCAGTGCATCCTTCAATGTAGTGGACATCGGATCCTTCCTCCGCTATTATGAGGGTACGTTCAAACTGCCCTACATTCTGTGTGTTAATTCTGAAATACGCTTGGAGTGGGACTCCCACCTTCACTCCTTTAGGTACAATGATGAATGATCCTCCAGACCAGACCGCAGAGTTCAGAGCTGCAAACTTGTTGTCCTCGGGGGGTATGACCTTACCGAAATACTTGTGGAAGTACTCAGGATACTGCTTTAGCCCTTCGTCAGTAGAGAGGAATATTACTCCTTGTTCTGCAAGTTCTTTCTTTAGGTTGTGATATACCGTCTCGGAATCATACTGGGCGCCCACTCCTCCCAAGAACTTCCTCTCTGCCTCGGGTATCCCGAGTTTCTCATAGGTCTCTTTGATATTGTCTGGTACGTCGTCCCAAGTCTTTTCTTCCTTGTCGGAATACCTCACGTAATACCTGATCTGCTGGAAGTCAATGTCTTCAATAGCACTCTCTGCCCATTTAGGGGTGGGGAATTCCTCGAAGAGTTTGAGGGATTTTAACCTGAACTCAAGCATCCACTCGGGCTCACCCTTTATTTTAGAGATCTCGCGGACGACCTCCTCGCTTAGTCCCCGATCGGTCGCTACTGTGAAATTCTCTGGATCTGCCCATCCTGCCTTATAATCAATCTCGATATCAGGCCTTTCGCTGGCGTCTTTAGATTCCATGTTACAACATCTAATACGTTGCCTTCTTTTTAAAATGGTGTATAATATAACTTGACCACTGAAATAATCGCCGAATTACAAATTACGTTATCTTTATTTTTATTTAAGAACAAGCAAAGTCTCAACTAGATAGGAGATAATTCACTCTATGTCAAAGTTGGAAAAAATGTTTGAAACCTCATACACTAGACCTGAGGTATTGCAGGAGCTATTTAAGGACGCTCCATCTTGGGAGAAGGAAAGGAGAACCAAGGCTTACCAGAATTTCTTGGAATTACCAATTGACCAAGACACGCTATTCTACAAGTACACGAACTTCAAAGACTTCAATCCAGAGGGATTGACCCCCGTCTGGGAAACTGGAAGCACTTCACAGGTCGATCTTAATAGCTTAAGTATCGAGGATATTCAACCTTCGTTGGTTGAAGACTCCGGTAAGGTAGTCAATCATGCCCATAAGGAAATCGAGGAAAAAGGTGGGTTCTTCGGTCCCCTCTCAGAGCTAATCCAGAAGGACGAAGATTTGGCAAGGAAGATAGTGCAGAAGGCGAATGTCTCTGATAGGTTTGACAAACTGGGTGAATTAGCAAAGGCCTTCTCCACCTCCACTATAATTCTGTATGTACCAAGAAGGGTTGTGATAGAAGAACCCTTGATGAGGCGCATCATTCTCTCCGGCGACAAGGATGGAGGTTTCTCGGAGCTTATTGTCTATCTTGAGGAGGAAGCGAGCGCTAGGTACATCGAATATTATGGTCAAGGGAGGTCCAATGTCGAGAATCAGATGTATGTGACATCTCAGACGATAGTGCTTGATGACAATGCACAATTGAAGATGGTGTCCGTCCAGGACTGGAATGACCACTTGGTTCACATCGGAGCGAAGTATGGGCATATTGGGCCATATGCTAAATTGTTTACACTCCAGCAATTCCAAGGCTCCAATATTTCCCGGTTCAACTCCGGGATGAAGCTCGTAGGACAGGGCTCTGAGGGTTATGATCTCTTCAACTCCTTCGGCAACCACAAGCAAAGGTTCGATTTCAAGTCCGAATTGGAGCATATTGCCAGAGACACTATTGGACAGACTCACTCCCGAACCGTGATGATGAACAAAGCAGAGTCTATCTTGAGGGGGCTAATTCACATTCCTAAATCTGGGATCAATGCAGATTCCTACCTCACATCAAACGGACTGACTATCGGAAAGGGGAAGGTGATCGCTGTCCCTGCATTGAAAATTGATCAGAATGAAGTTATGGCAGCTCATGCAGCTTCGGTTGAACCACTAAATCTGGACAAGCTGTTCTACATAACATCGCGTGGAATCCCTCTAGAGGAGGCAAAGGAACTTATGGTGAAAGGTTATTTTGCCCCTGTTACGAGGATACTTAAAGACGAGAAGCTCGAAGCAGTAGCCAACTTCGCGTTGTCGAAGAAGTGGGAGGAGAGCAAGGAATGAACGAGAGGATCTATCTCTGTGAGAAATCTGATCTCAAGGAGGGCATATTGAGCTCATTTGATGTAGAGGACGTCAAACTAATGGCCACCATCAGGGATGGCAAATACCTCGTTGCCTCTAGGATCTGTACACACAAGACTTTTGATCTTACACAGGGGCATTACTCGGATGGATATGTCACCTGCACGCTCCACACCTCAACCTTTGACCTTGAGGATGGTGAAGCGCTCAACCCACCTGCTACTGAACCGTTGGATGTCTATGAGGTGGTGGAGGAGGAAGGGAAATTGTATATTCTTCTTCCTGACGAATGATTTCATTCAATCAAAGTAGGAAAGGTAAAAATTCGGTATAGAAAATATAGGCTGTGAATGAACAATCTAAGACCGGTTCTCTCCAATCTTTGTCACCGAAGAAAAGGAATCCTCCTTATGTAGTAGCGATTCTCGCACTCCTAGTGGGTACAGTTGCGACAATGACAATGGTCTACATGACAAACACGGTCCTTTCATCATTAATGACCAGCTTGAAAAACACTTTCCTTTATTTTCTCATACCATTCATAATCTCAATCTCCCTATTTGGTGTGTTGCTCTGGAAGACCTCGGTCGAGCATGTCTATGGACTCAACTATCTTGCTGGATTTGTTCTCACGATCGGTCTCTCAGATCTTTTCCGATTACTAGCTGGGAAGGACCTTAATGAGACATTACCATTCCAACGAAATGGGATTATCTTTCCTACACTCGTTGACCTTATGCTTCCCATCGCTGTACTTTTCCTCTTCCTGCATGTGGAGCTAGTCAATGACGAAACACCGAAGCTTATACGATCTGTCCTAATTTTTGGCACTGCCCTCCCTCTTGTTGTTGGAGGTGTATTCGAGATACTCCTCGGAAAGCTTGTCATCTTGAATGACATCGTAGCTTTGGAAGTTCTCAGATCCGAGATTGAAGCTGTGCTTATTTTCTTTCTTTTCCTCTTCGGACTGGTTATCCTCGGTATCTCAATCGATGGGATCCAGATCATGTACAGGACACTCACGCATGCAGAAAGTCGTGAGATCTTGTTCGGGTCCTTCCTGATGATGGCTGGCTTTGCCTCTCTGATCACAAACTTCGTCCTGATAGGTTTGAGGGACTCCATCAGTGTCGCTCAGGCTCTTTCAATCGTCAGTCTGCAGGGGATTAATGTGCACACTTCTTACATTGTCATGACCTCATTGTTCCTGATTCTTCTGGCCTATATCCTCTTCCCCAAGTTTGCCTATAGTGTACCATTCGACGTTTACCAATTACTGGTTATAGACAGGGAGACAGGGACGACTCTCTTCACCCACGTTAACTCACTGAAAAAGGATCAACCTAATCTAAATGCAGAGATTTCACTTAAGTCTCCCGCATTGGTAGCCATCCAGACACTTCTGAAAGAGATCACCTTTGCAGAGGGGGTAATAGAGAGGATTGGCTTATCAGACCGCCAGATGATATTTAAGTCGGTGGACAATATTGCGGTAGTGGCAATCTCTAACGGGTCCTCGTACTTTCTTAACAAGGGGCTCAGTGCTTTCGCTAATGTCTTCTTCCACGAGTTTGAGAAGGAGATCAAGGGGTTCAGTGGGAACGTAGGCATCTTCCAAGACCGAGGAAAAGAACTACTGTCAAAGCACCTCCCATTCTTCGAAGTAGATTAAACGTGGTACAATACAGCTCTAAGTCCAATTTAGCAATATATTTAATTAGGGAAGACCCGAAAATGTATTATGTATTACTGTATAAATTGCGGTGTTGTAGTTTTCCTGAATAGACCAGATACGACTGAAGAATTCAAAAAACCATACGTAGAGATGACCTGTAAGGTCTGTGATTCAGAAAAGGGATACCGGAAGGTGCTTCCTGAATTTTTCAGAGCTGCAAATATGATTGAATTTGACCGTTTCCAAGAGAAGGTCAGTGCTGAACTTGATCTTGAATAAGTTAATCTGACTTGATAATATATTCCCTCAGATCGTGGTATTGGGGATCTTCGCTGAAGAAAATCTCAACACGTTCCAGCATCTGTTTCTTGAATTTTCCAAAGTAGAACTGCACGACATCCTCGGAACTTGGATTAGATAATCTAAACTTGGAGGTCTCCTCTGCGAATGTCTCCACATCTTCAAGTCCCCTCCGCATAAAGGTCGCTAGGTATTCCCGATCATGAGATCGCATCAACTTGATGATGTCGTAAACAAGACCAGTTGCCTTGTCTTCAAACTTCTTTCTGATGTGTCGTGACGTGATTACAAGGGAGGTTCCCTTTATTGCCGCAACCACGGCAACCGAACCGATTATGAAGAATGCTATTTGAATGATGATCGAGAAGAAGTCAACCTCTTTCTCTGTGAAGTCAAGAGAAAGGTCGGAATCGGTATTGTTGAGAATGTTACCAAATTCATCCAGAATGATGGAAGATGGATCGTTTGTAACAATAACCTCAGTGTCTAACTCGACCTCCATTTGGACATGCTTTCCAGTAAAATCGTCGTACTCTACTAACACAGGTGGCCACACATACGTCGTCTCTCTAGTTGCCTCCTTGACCTCCACCTTGTATACTAACTGGAACTCTGATATCACATCAATGTTGTCCAGATTGAACTCAATCAAATTCTGATTGATCTTGTAGCTCCCTCTCTCACCAGTCACAATGGGGTTATTGCCAGTGATGTTCAATGGTGAGACCTCTGTAAATTTGAACCCTGATATAGGCGCCTGTCCACTGACCCTGAAATCGAGTGTCACTCGTGGGAATGAGGGTGGAACCAATACTGTCTCCACATTTCTGACAATGGTAACGTCAGGGGTGAAGGATGGATATTTGATGAGATAGTAGAGATCCGATGAGGGATTGTTCTCCAGTGCAAGGTTTGGTACGAGGTCAAATCCATTGTCAACTGCAATACCCGTGCTTGCCACATTTTGGTATGATAGTGAAATGTACTGCCTGTCAACCATCTCGAGGTTATCGGTGAGGAAGAGCGCAAAAAGGATAGTCACTTCCCATGCTCTAGACTGGTCATTGTATTTCACCTCATGACTGATGATTGGATTATCCCTTTCCATTTCATAGGAGATACCATTGAACCTCCCGAAGTAGTCTTCAGATTTCTGATGACCCAGCCTGAGGAGGATTTGATAGTCTCCTTCGCTCTCTATCTGGTTGTTATCAGAATCATAGTATACTCGGATTTCGTCTGTTGGAAGTATAGTTTGATCTGCCCTGAGAATTGGCGACGGGTCATCGTCGTAGATGATAAACCTGAATAATTCTGCATTATCGATGTAGGAATATTTTGCCTCAATCTTGATGGTGGAATCATCAAAGAGGAAATATCCCTCATTCCCCTCGATGAGATCCCATGGAAAATCGAATCCCTGACCAGTCAGTTGATCTGGCAGAAATATCCCTCCAATTTGAGAACCATCATTAGCATTGGCAGACGTGACTTCTATGACACCAAAGGGAAGTATGGCACCTGTCAATACTACCAGAAAAATAATCATTGTATCTATTCTAATCTTCATCTTTAGGCCTCCAGTTGTAATACTGATATAATCCTGTTAAGGATCCAGTTCTCGAATTCACCTGAAACAACCACCAATGTTCCCGCTCCAAAATCGAATCCGTCGCCTGACCCTGTTATGGCAATCCCAGCAGTTAATTCTGTGGTATTAAATATATTTGTCACATTGTAGTTGAACAGTTCAAGGTTTGAAATGTTGATTGGGAAATCAGTGATAATCACATTCTCGTCCAGAATGAATTCGGAATTCTGTGAGAAGGAATATACTTGACCTCCAAATAACTGATCCATAATGGTATCGGAGTAAGTCTGGATAGTCGAGTTCCGGACTATCTGGCCAAATAATGGGCCAAAGTGGACGAACTTTCCACCACTAGCGATCCAGCCTAGTAGTTTAGAGTTGCTCAGATCTTCGGAATAGTACCTTGTGGATAGATAGTCATTGAGATTTACCACTACGGGACGAATTGATTTGTCTATAAGAATCTCCATCTGTTGTGAGTTTATGACTATAGGATCACTGGTTGAAATGGAGTTGATCGATACTTTCTTCCCGAAGAAGTTGCTCTCAGTGGCATCCTGTAGATAGATCAAGGGTGAATTTCCACTCGTGACAACCTCTTGATACTGGAAGGAGTACCCGTCCTCCAACGTGACCGTAATGGTAACTGAGTCACCATCTGAAATAGGCGTAGTCTGGTTCAGGAGAATTGTATATCGATTGGTTATTCCAGTTATTATCGTCTCAATGTTGAATGAGACAAGCTCCCCATTGACCTCAATGGTCCGAATCTTCGCACCACTTGATCTGAAACTCTGGATGTACAGATTCAAGAAAGTGACTGGTGATGTTGAATTCACCTTGTACCAGTTGACATCGCTTATCGTGCTTGTATCGTTGAGATCGAGACTTGGAACAACACCTGTAATCAAATCTATTGTTCCGTAGTACTCATCTAGTTGGAGCCTTGATCTCTTATTAGGAAGATAAGTGTAACTTCCATTCCCAATGGTCTCAATGAATGCTCCAATGTTCGGGCCATCTGCAGACAGAGCCATGATACTGCTTCCATTCAGAGATGCACTATTTAGAGCGACCTCGCTGACGAATAGCGTATTTATCCCGACAATTTCACCTATAGAAGTGGCAGCGAAGGTAAAGTTTCCAGAGATAATTGCAGAGATGGGAACCCCCGTTGCACCAGAGAAACTACTTAATCTCCCGGTGATCAGTTGGCCTTCCTCGTTTATCAGGCTTAGACCAATTAGTGATCCAAGAGAGATATACTCCCCTCCTGCATTAAACCAACTATTGAAAGTGTTACCCTCTAGCAATCCTTCTGGCATGGCATTAACGAAATCAATAATCTGCATATCCGTTATCTTGTTCACTATGATATATTCCATAAGTTCTTGCGAAATACTCTGATAGGATACGCCTTGTGAGTCGAATCTACTCTTGAGCGATACGATTGCTGACGAAATTTGCCCGTCCTGATAATTCTGTATTTCCTTATTCTCATATAAGAGAACGTCGATGTCCGTGATTTCGGGTGCTGTACCCGAGCTCTTTATGGTGAGGTCAGATATCTCGTCGTTGTCGTTTGTTACCGCTAACTCAATATCAAAAGCTGTTCCAGAAGATATCTGATCTTCGAGAAGAATCTCAATGTATTGACTCACTCCATCCGCATCCTCATTCCTTGTGAACTCAACATCATAGATGTTCGTTGTCCCTCCAACTGTTAAAGAGATAGTTGTGAGTCTCTCCCAAGCTTCTTTATTCTGAATCTGCAGCTTGAGAGCATCGATTAGACCGTCTCCAGATAGGTCAAATCCAAGTTGGTTTGTTATTTCAAT
This sequence comes from Candidatus Heimdallarchaeota archaeon, assembly GCA_027077875.1. Classification (GTDB taxonomy): domain Archaea; phylum Asgardarchaeota; class Heimdallarchaeia; order Heimdallarchaeales; family Kariarchaeaceae; genus S139-21. The sequence goes on along the minus strand of JALWRB010000222.1, from coordinate 5,407 downwards.
CTGGGAACCTTTCTCCTTCTTGAGCATGTATTCTATGACCTTGGCACCTAGTCTTGTGATATCTTTGGAGTCCTGAGGTGAGGTTATTTGCTGAGGGCGGATAAATACAATCGTACTTATGTTTTTGTAGTAAACAATTGCAGGATCCAAATACTCCCCATTGACCGAACTCCCCAAACTTTCATAGTCATGACCGTACCTGTTCAAGAATTCTACTGATACAGGTTTCTCGACTTGGTATGAGGACGCCTCACCATTCAATACCCCCTCTCCTAGATCTGTCAAAAACATGGTCTCAGACTTATCAGTCACGATTGATTCAAGTGTGATAACAGGGTTGAAAAAGATCTGATCTATTAGATTATATGCCTCTAGAGTTTTCCCATTTGACTCACCCTTGTAAGCAAATGGATTCCCACCGAGTATGATCAGTTGTCCGCCATCGTCGATATAATCAGAGAGAGATGAGGTTCTCCTTGTAGACGTGGGTAATAATTTTGATGGAAGGACATCTGTGGCTAGTACCGTCCAGTATTTCTTCCCTTTGTATGAGTCCATATAGAGTCCGAGCGTGGGGTCAACAAGCCTAATAATCCTAAAATCAAGATCTTCTATATCCCTCATTTCCGCTTTTAGATCCTGATAAATTCTCTTTCTCAAATCTTTCTCAATCCATCCACCTTTGTAGGTCTCGTTGAAATAAACCCCAATTATAGTGTCCGCTTCAGGTAGAACAAACTCAGGTAAAACATAATCAATAAACGAGAAGACGGTAGGGTCTCCTAAGAAAGTGAAGAATACCGCGACTCCTAGTTCAGTGTTTGGTAGAATTAAGGTCTCATTGATCCCTGCCATGATGGTGACATTTGAGGTTCCACCCTGTACCGAAATCCCGTAAAATCCAAGGTCCCACTTGAAATTATATGAGGACTGGTGAAGGATCAATGACTTGAGGAGGAAGCCAGATATGGGAGACGTGAATGTTATGGTCATCCCCTCGTAGATTGTGTCACCGTTGTCATCTATAAAGTCAATATTTTCTATTTTCACATCGTCATTAGAATGCGGTTGTGTAAAGAAAAAAATTAATGGAGAAGAGACCAGCAGTCCTCCTAGTACAAGGATTATGATGGTCTTGAAGAATGCTTTATTGAAAATTGATTTTTCTCTACCTGAATCTTCGCTCATTTACTCGCTGTGTGGTTCAGATATTAATAAACCCTTGAAATGGAAACCCAAAAGGCTGATAAAATTTAGAATGTTCGGTATGGGCCCTCGGGTCTCATCTCTTCGATTGCGTCAAGAATCCGGTCTACAACCATTTTGCTGACCTCCTTTGAGGGAGGTAGAGAACGTAAATCATCTAAATATACTGGCTTACCATACTTTACAGTTATTTCAATCGACCTTGGACGTCTCCCCCACGTTGGTCCCTTACCTACAGGCATGGCAAACTCGGGGCCATGGAGAAAGACGGGGATGATTGGTGCTCTTACCTTATGGGCAATCATACCGCTGCCGAGTTTCCCAGGGTTCAACTTGTTCTCCGAAGGATTCTTGTGTCTTTGACCCTCGGGATACCACAACAACGTAGATCCACTGTTCACCAGATCAATGGCATACTGCACTACATCAAGTTGCTTCGCTCCTTTCCGTATAGGAAAGACATTGATCCTCTTGGCAAGCCATGCAAAGAACCTGTTCTTGAAAAGCTTCTCATCAGCGATGTAGTGAGCTGGTGGTTTAGGGTAGAGTGGATATCCTACTGCGAACGAGTCAAAATGGCTTACATGGTTAGGCATGAAGATACAGTGGTGGTTCTTGGGAATATTCTCAATACCCTCAACCTTGAACCGATACATGAGGGGAAAAATCATCTTCACTATCGCTCCAATAAGATAATAGAGGAATCTCCGAGTTTTCTTCTCGTAATAATATGTCTCAATCGTCTCAGGAACAAATCCTCGGCGATGAGCATTGTTTTGCATACCTTTTGAAATGATGTCACCTGAAGATGAGAAACCTTTCTTTAGCTCATGCATCACATTCTGGTAAGAATATTCTAATAAAAAAGTTCTCATGAGGTAGCATTAGACTCTATTTTATGCAGATAGAATACTTCTAGGGCAAAATCTGCGCTTTGTCTATACCAATTTTTTGTGGACTTTTTCCAGATCAACATGCTCTTTACTTAGGGGTTTGAACCTGTAGTTTAATCCGTCTTCCTCACTGGTCTTGGGGATTAAGTGAAAGTGCACGTGGTCAACCTCTTGGTGGGCCAATCTCCCGTTATTCTGGAGGAGGTTGTAGTTGGCTACTCCGAGCTTGCTGGCAATCTGCTTAGCGACGACCAGTATCTCGCTAAGGTACTCGTCGGGAACCTCATGCAACTTCTGAGCATGGTGCTTTGGGATGACGAGACTGTGGCCCTCTGCTATAGGGTTGATGTCGAGGAAGGAGAAGGTTCTCTCCGTCTCGATGATCTTGTAACTTGGGATCTCTCCGTCTATTATCTTGCAGAATATACAGTTTGGATCTTTCATCAATCAGAGACTGAAGTCTCAGAAGAAAATTCTTCCTATCGCCCGTTGAATAATTTATCCCTGAGCTTTACCACTTCCTCAGATGCCTCATGAAAGACAGAGAGGGAGTACTTCTTCCGGATTTTGTGCAATACTCCTTCGATCACGAGGAGTTTTCCGTCCCTGAAGATGTGCAAGGTGAGTGGTGTGTCCTCCTCAAGTCCAGAGAGAATATCTCCTAGGGATTTACTATCCTTGACCTCAAATGAATTGACTGCGACGATCTTGTCCTTGGGAGCCAACCCGCTCTTTACCCATGAGGAACTAGAGAGGATCTTCTTTACGGTATTCTTCTCCAAGGTTACACCATCTAGGTCGTTGGAGGATATGTCCTCCATCTCGAAGTTAATTCCGATATACTCTAGGTACTCCTCGAATGGTAGCTCCTCAGTACCGTAGACATACTTCAGGAAGAAATCCTTGCAGTCTACTCCAGTGACCTCTTTAATTATGTCTGCAAACCTGTCCTCGTCATACGATGATCTATCCTGTTTGTACTTTGCCCAAAGATGCCGATAAACATCATCAAGTGTGTACTTACCCGCACTATTGTAGACAATATGGATATCGAGCAGGAGACCGACCAATCCTCCCTTCAGGTAGTATGATATGGTGGTATTTACTGTGTTTTCGTCGCTCTTGTACAGTTTAATCCATGCGTTAAACGAGGACTGGGCCACACTCTGCATCATTCTTCCCGGTGTCTCAAAGTATCGATTGATGTCCTTGCTCTTCCACTCAAGGTACTTGTCAAGATCGATTATTCCCTCCCTGAGGAGGAAGAGACTTTCGTAGAAATTGGTAAGCCCCTCTGCTATCCACAAACCGGTTGTGTATACCTCGTTGGCATAGTCGAATGGTCCCAGTGGATGTGGTCTGATCCGTTTTACATTGAATACGTGGAAGTGCTCGTGACTCTCAAGTCGAAGAACTCCATTCTTGTATTTCTCTGGATCCGAGAAGGCGAATCTGTTAGCAATCGATACGTTGGAATACTTGTGTTCAAGCCCTCCGCCACCAGAGCCTACAATATATAGCATCCAGACATAACGATCGTAGGGCAGCTCCCCAAACATCGACACAGACTGATTCTGTAACTTCTGTAAATCCCTCTCAAGTGTGGAGAGATCATGGTTTCCCCTGTCTCCTATAATTACGATCTCGCACGGAATGCCTTCGTAGTCATATTTCTTGTAGTCAAGGACTTCGGTGGTCGCAAAGCCAATCGGTGAGTCTAGGAGCTCGTCTAGCGAGTCTACATTGTAGGTGCCCTCTGAATTTTTCATGCTGGTAAATGCTCTCCAGCCATCAGGGAGACGAATCCTTACCTCAGATGGATTCTGCGCAGGGGTGCCCTCCTCAGTCAGTATATAGACGAAGGAGTTGCACCCTATGAGAAGACCCTTGCGATGATCTAGATAATTTGTGCGTACGGTGAGCTCGAAACTGTAGATATGGTAACTCAGGTTGACCATTTCGCCTTTCTTCGCAGGAATCTCCCATGTGTTTTTGGAGATCTGCTTTATCTCCACTTCTCGTCCTCCTATCTGCAGTTTCATCTCTTGGATATGCCTTGAATAGTCCCGGATGAGATAGCTTCCGGGAGTCCACGATGCCAGTTGAATTCTGGGGTTATCTCTCGGAGCTTCAAAATCCATCGTAATCGAGAAGAGATGTTCATTCCTTCTGCCAATAGAGACGGTATAAGCTGTGAGCATTCATTTCATCCTATGAGGAAGTCTTGTTAAAACTTGATCTATTGCGGTAGTTAATAACTGGTTAAATCGTGGAATACAACATTCAGTCCCCGTTTCTCCATCCATGGCTTTATGATCTCAACAGCCTCCTCCACGGTGTTGGTGTGCGCTCCTGAAGCGGCAGCATGCCCACCTCCACTCATCAATTTCGCCAATTCGTTGAGTTGAAGGATACCGTTCCATTTCTCCTCCAGCCCCTTGCTTCTCCTGAGTGAGATCTTCACTCCTCCCTCGTAAACATTGAGAGCGACCACAGACTTAGTCTCGGGTCTGAGAAGGAGCCCCCTGAGAAGAGAAGTCTTATCTAGGGCAAACTCCCTCGATGCGAAAATCACACAGTCAGCGACCTCTAGAGAATTTGCGATCTCCAGGGCCTTGGCTCTTTCCCTCCTCAGTTCATTCACCTTGGGGATATACTTATGGAGGTGGTAAAATCCATCTTTTGCAGCGCCAGAATAGAATGTCTGGTGATCCTTGTAGGTGCTGATTGTGTTCCACACATCGTCTAGTAACCAGACCTTGCGCTCGTACAGTAATCTGTCTTTCTCGTCATCCAACGACGGCTCTAATTGTAGCTCCTCGATTGAGTCCAGTGTCTCTGTGGGTGGTGGAGTTCTGAAATTGGCGGTATCAGTGATTCTCGTCATTACTGCGAGTTCCGTGAGATGCGCAGGGAGGTTGGGTGTGAACCTACTGAGCAGTAGCTGGTAAGATCCGCTGTCCCCGTCGACATCGAATCGTATTTGGCGGGCGTTCGGTGACTCCCCCATTGCTCCGAGATGATGATCCACCCAAAACTGCATCGGCTTCTTGTTGAAAGGTTTGAGATCTACAATCCCATACCAGTCCAGACCCGCCAATACATCGTGTGCTAATGGATTATTCAGGTACCAGTAATCAACGGGGATAATTTTCGCATCGGGGAAGGAATACCGTAGCATGGATCCTGCAACACCACCATCCGTACAGTATGCATGAGTAGCAAAGATCCTTTGACCTTCTTCCAGATTGGATATTACAGAGTTAAGATCTGATATGAATTGCCTGCTTTCTGGTTTGTAGTCAGCG